>JBCCHA010000044.1:0-5996 GCA_039028995.1 Bacteroidota bacterium
CTATACTCCCTGCATAAAGTTTGGCTTTTTTGACTTGACTCAAGTTGTATAACTCTTTTTTGCGAGAAAAAAAGAAACCCGTAATCACCACTGTAACTAGTGTAATGGCAAAATTCCAACCCATATTAAACTCCACCACAGGCCAAAAATGCCCACTAAGCACACGATATACTATAAGGGAAGCAGTAATGCCTAAGCTTGAGAGCGTGATAAAAGTTTGCCAATCTACACATATCATAAAGATCAACAGATAAAGACAAAAACCTAACATGGCACTTGTACTTTGTGGATTAACCATAAACAGTAACCCCCCAAAAAAAGGCAAACAATAAGTCAGTGTCATAAACCAATACAAGTCAAAATAAGACCGTAAAGAGCCAGGCCAATTTATTTTTAGCATCAGGCCTGTTACTAAAATGATACCTATAGTATAGGCTATGAAAGGTATGTATATAGCGCTATAAGATTGTATGGTGTTGAGTAATATCAGTGGAGGGATACACACAAAGAAAAGACTAAATAAAAAAGGCTCGCTACCGTAGTCATACACTTTCTTTTGTGCAGATTTTGGCCAACTAGCAGGTGCCACCAACCAAGAGGTCAAAGTACGCGCAAAGCCTTTCCCGCTAGGGGTATGCAAGCTGTGTCTTGTAGTATTTGCCGTGCGATGTACAGTGGCAAAGCCTTTATTAAAGATGTAATGGGAGATGAAGTATACTAATGTAGCTACAGTCATACTTATGAAAAAAATAATATATCTATCCAATTTAGTACAATAGGTAAGTAAGCCCCAAGTAAAAATTAAACTTATAGAAAATGTGAAAAAAGAAAGCTTATTGGTTTTAAGTCCCATAATTCCTACTATCAGTGGTAAAGTGATCGTACTCATTGCAACCACTGCTTGGTAATAACCATATGCAGTAAGTGGGAGATTTCTACCTAAAAACCCCATTAGCACAGACAAAGAACCTATGGTGAAAATAGCGCCTTTTGTCCACTTAACTTCATTGATTATGAAACCTCTTCGCTGGCAAAAAGGTTTTACCAAATCTAAAGAAAAGGAAACACCTGCAGCATGTAAAAAAGAATCTATAGTAGAAGCTAGTACAAATAACAATCCTATAAATAAAAAAATACGCATCACGACATTATCAGCAAAAATTATACTTCCTACATAAGTGATTAAATTATTTGAATGCTTTGCTACAGCTATGTATTAAGAAAAACCACTAAAATATACCACTGTGCTTAAACCTATCAGCATAAAAGCAATTCTCATTAGCGCATTGACCATAGCTCCAGAAAAAAACATATTACTCGCTTGTCTCTTGTCCTGAATCATCAACATACGCATCAAAACAGGCGGAGTAAGTAACAAAGTAGGGCCTCCCCAAAAAAGTGCCCCTTTAACAGCATATCCTAAAGTTGGGTTGCTTATTAAAGTCAGTTTTTTATCAGGAAGATTTGTAAACAAAGCTTTTAAGCCTCCTATCTGGTATACGAGTACAATAGTCAAAAATAAAATTACTACTGAGATGGATATAAATTGCAGTACATCAGTATAAACCACGCTGCGCATACCTCCTAACAAAGTATAGACTACAATTACCATGCCGACACTTAAAATAACCTGCTCTGCAGGGAGGCCAAGCAGATGACTATTTAAGTATCCTACAGCACGGATTTGTGAACTTATAATAAGTATTGAGAAAACAAAATTAACTGCACCTGTAAAGGTGCGTGCAGTATTACCATACAATTTTTGCATAATATCTCCTGTAGTAAGGCAATCGTGAAAATAAACCATATTGGGCGCTATGAAAGCCCCTATCATTAAAAATGTGATTGTATAAGGTAATGCCTGGAGCATGTCTACAATACCATACCGAAATATATAATTAGGATATCGAATTTCAGCAGCACCAATACAAGTAGCTAGCATACTCATCGTCACGACAGCTGTACTAAGCTCTCTATTAGCCAGCACATAATCTTTCATAGTTTTTACATCTTTACCAGCCCAAACGCCCAGTACTAAAGTAAATAAAAAAACACCACCTAGAATTATATACGAGATCAAATCATTCATAAAAACTAATTTTTTACAATGTAGCTAAAGTATACACTGCTTTTCTAAATCTAAAAATAAAGAAAAAAACTAATTTTACATTATTTATTTAAAAGACCTCTCTTTTTACTTAAGCTCTTGTCCTTCAACAGTAGACTTACCTAGATAGTTATAAAGCCTTTTCACTATAGAGGGATCAAAAATAAGGGTTATCACTAAGCCAGATAAGGCACCAGCTATGTGGGCACCATGCCCTCCTTGGCACATATCCATGATACTCTTTGTTTCGTACATACCTAAAAGGCGCTCAGCTATTACATAGGTAGTAATAAAGACATACAATGGCTGAAAGATACAGTTTGGGATATAGGCTATCTTTTTAAAAGGATACATAAGTGCATAAGCTGCCATTAAGCCATGTGTACCTCCAGAAGCCCCTCTAGAGAAAGATCTGGCATTAACTATGAGGCTAGGCAAAGATGCTTCTAGGTATAGAAGTAGATAAAAAAAGCGTCCTTTATAAGGACCATAGTGCCTTACATAAGCTTTTTCTAAATCCCCACCTACTAAGTAAAGTGCTGCCATATTGCCTCCTATATGCTATACCACCATCATGTAAAAACGCTCCTGTAATCATACGATACCAATTGTTTGCAAAATCATTACGAACTAGGTAAGCATTATTAAAGTACTCACTCATATCTTTTTGAAGAACCTCTTTTATGAAGTGTAAAATAATATTAAATGTTACTAATAGACAGGTGACAGGTTTTTCTTGCAATGTATTTAAGAAATTTTTTATTCTCTCATTTTCTTTTTGGATATCATCATCTATTTCATTGCTTATAATAGCCTCATGCTGAGGATAATTCTTATAAGCACTTGATGAGGTTGTAGCACCTTGTATAGGTAGTACACTTACTAAGAGTATATATCGCAGGTAGCATTTTCATGGAGGTTGGAGGTTTTATTATTTATAACAAAGATAAGCCAAGCAAAGTTCTAATCTAGATTTTGTAAGTTCAAGAACACTTGGTGAGTTTTTACATAGGCTAGATTAGTGGATAGCTAAATTTATGAAATTATCGAAAAACTTGCTTGAAAAGCTAAAAATGAATCTTTTATAGTAAATCACTTGTTGAATATATGTGTGTAAGTAGCAGAGGCTTCAAGAAAATTAACATACTCAGGTACCATATCTTTCAATTTTTGAAAGATGGGTTGTTCTTTTTGAATGATTTTTGTGCTTGAAAAGCTGTTCTCCATATCTCTTTCAAAAGCTACATGATAAGGCGTTACATGTTGTATGGTTGTCCCATAAGTCTTGTCCAGAGCAATATATGACAGTTTTTTCTTTAAACTCTTCAGATATCTTCTGATAAACAATTGGATAATCAATCACATTACCCTTGCTTTCTATATCAGTTATAGACATAAACTCTCTTTCTTCTTGGCTGATATGACGACGGGCTGCTAAAGAGTTCATTAAGACCTCTAAAAGATACTTCCTTTGCTCCCATGAAGGATTTATATGTTCATGTACAGTTCCTTTTTTTCTCTTATGTTGAAACCAGTCGTTATGCGAAGGGGAAAATATCAATGCTACATTTTTATAACTTTTTTGAATCAAAAATCTCCTAAGCGCTGCCATGGGAAGTATATGTCCAGGATGTGGTACACGGTACGATCCTGTAGTCAATAAAATAATAGGCTTTTTTTGATCTATATCACCCCATTTAAAGTTTTTACATGCAATAATATTTTCTGATGTAACAGAAAATTGGCTCGATGTTTTTGTACTATTGACTTGCCTACTTTTGCTGGTAAAAATATATACTAACCCTGCTATACAACCTCCTGCGACAGCTGTAGCTCCTATCCAAATTTCTTTTCTACACTTTTTAGACTGAGGGCTTATATTTTTTTCTTTTTCTGAAACACTAGCTAGGGAGTGAAAAAGGCTAAGCAATAAGTAAATAGTAAGTTTAATAAAATTCATAAAGAATAGTAATTTTTTTAAAAAAAGAAAAAATCAACCTTTTATAACAAAGTACTTCATCATACTTTTACACCCTCCTTATAAAAAAACTATTTCACTATCACATGTTAGTTATCAAAAGAGATGGAAGACTTGAGCCTGCAAAGTTTGACAAAATCACTTCACGTATCAAAAAATTATGTTATGGACTTTCATCAGACCATGTATCACCCATAGACATAGCCCAGAAAGTAATTTCAGGTATATATGATCTGTGACTACCGTAGAGCTTGATAATCTAGCTGCAGAAGTAGCTGCTACCATGGCTACCTAACATCCTGAATATGCCATACTTGCAGCACATATTTCTAATTTGCATAAAACTACCTCTAAGTCCTTTTTCAATACCATGACAAGGCTTTACCTATGTGAATCCTAAAACCAATGAAAATGCTTCTCTTATTGCAACCGATGTATATGGTGTGATCAAAAAACATGCAGAACTACTTGACTCTACCATTATCTATGATCGAGACTTTAATTATGACTACTTCGGTTTTAAAACCCTAGATCGCTCCTATCTATTAAAAATAGATCAAAAAGCAGTAGAACGCCCCCAACACATGCTTATGCGTGTAGCCATCGGCATCCATAAACAAGATATAGACGCTGCTATAGAGACCTACCATCTTATGTCTGAAAAATGGTTTACCCACGCTACTCCCACGCTCTTCAATGCAGGCACCCCCAAGCCCCAGCTTTCCTCCTTTTTTTTACTCAGCATGCAAAAAGATAGCATAGAAGGCATTTACAATACACTCAAGCAATGTGCCCAAATATCACATTCAGCAGGCGGAATAGGTCTTAGCATCCATAATATACGTGCTACAGGATCTTATATTAAAGGAACAAATGGCATTTCTAATGGCATTGTACCCATGCTACGCAACTTTGATATGACAGCACGCTATGTAGATCAAGGAGTAGGAAGACGAAAAGGAAGCTTTGCTATCTATCTAGAGCCATGGCACGCTGAAATCTTTGAATTTCTAGATCTAAAAAAAAGCATGGCAAAGAAGAACTGCGTGCCAGAGATTTATTTTATGCACTCTGGGTTTCTGATATTTTTATGAAGCGTGTAAAAAATAATCAAAGCTGGTCACTATTCTGTCCTACAGAAGCTCCTCACCTTATTGACTCCTACGGAAAAAAGTTTGAAAAACTCTACACAAACTATGAAGAAGAGGGGAAAGCACGCAAAACAGTCAAAGCTCGTGAACTTTGGAATGCGATCCTCAAAGCGCAAATAGAAACCGGCACTCCTTATATGCTCTACAAAGATGCCTACCATAAAAAATACTATAGTATAAAAAGCTGGCACTATCATACTTATAATGCCAAAATGAAATATGTGATTAGGGGCTCTAAGATTTTCCTGCACCAATAAAAGTAGCCACTAAACTCATCGTCACGACAGCTGTACTAAGCTCTCTATTAGCCAGCACATAATCTTTCATGGTTTTTACATCTTTGCCTGCCCAAAGGCCCAGTATCAATGTAGCGACTAAAGCACCGCCTAAAATGGTATAAGTAAGTCTTGCATGAGAGAAATTTTTAATAAGATTAAGAGAAGACAAGTATAAGTTAATGACTCTCAATTATAAGTACAAAAAATCTATCTCTATTTTGCCTATACCCGCTCAACAAGCCTTTTTCATTACACCTTTATGCATGTCACAAAAGCTAGGGGTGGCACCCTAAGCTTTAAAATGGATGCTAAACGCTGTAAAAGCATCTCCCCCTTGCTGAGAACTCACATGCAATGTCGCACCCAAAGACTCCACAATAAGCTTTACCAAAGCCAGCCCAATACCACTATTAGCCCCGCCACTATAAAACAAGTCAAAGATATACGGGAGCTTTTCGCTACTTATGCCCTGCCCATTGTCA
>JBCCHA010000045.1:0-5995 GCA_039028995.1 Bacteroidota bacterium
GTCTTATTATGAGCTTTTTCTGCATTTGCAGATGTCAAGTCTTGATTTTCTGCATCATCATACAAAAATTGCAATTCCTTCATCTCTCTGTAATTCATCATTAAACCTCCGAAATTACCATTAAATACACTAATCAAAGTGAAGCTACAAAAGAAATATTTGAAAAATTTTACAAAAAAGTAGACAAAGAGAAACCAGGATTTGATGAGAATTCATGTATATCTTATTTATGTCTTTTTGATATGTTGTTTATCTTGTCAGCTATGAAGGATAAATCTTTAGGAAAAGAACTAAAGTATAGACAAAAGTTTCTTGATAGTGTGATAGGAAACATGTCTAAAAAAATTGATGTATGGGTAAAAAATATTGGCAACTCAGATTTGGTAACATTACAAGAGGCTAATAAAGATCTTTGTGATAGACTAGAAAAAGAAAATTACATATGTGATTGTACTAATTCAGGTTTATGTACAGCTTATAGAAAAGACAAGTTGCAAAAAATTAGTTCTTTTAATGTAGATGACATTGTTAAAACCTTGAAAGATGCTGGCCAAGCTCAAAAAGATTTTAAATGGGAAAACACACTTCAAGGCAGAGTATCGATTGACGTATATAAAAATTTGTCAACTGATAAACGGTTTATTAGTACTAATCTGCATGCAGACAGCAAAGGAAAGTATACACAACAAGTCTTAGAATCTATTTTAGAATTTGTAAGACTAAAAAAAGAACTGAAGGGGTTGGATATTTTTATTAATGGAGACTTTAATAGTGGGCCAAGAGAAACTCATAAAAAAGGGAAAAAGGCTGATACAAAAGCCTGTTTTGGCTTATTAACCAATGCCGGGCTAAAGTCCGTTTTTGAATCAAGTGACTATATAAATAAATTACGTAGAGATGATACTACCCATAAAACCAGGTCGCATGGCTGGCTACAATTCCAAGTTGACAAAGGGGGGGACGAGGCTTTTGGAGTATCTGATGCATGTTTTGGTGGACAAAATGTTGAAATCCTTAAAAAAGATATACATCCTTACTTCAAAAACGGGAGTGATCATGCTAGTCATCGATACGAAGCTAAAATCAATAAAAAATAACCTCACCCATTAATAATACAATCACAAAAGCAAGCCCAACTCCATGCTGGGCTTGCTTTTTTTATAGCCTTCATCCTATGTTTGCTAGCTATACATTCCATTGTTTATGCAAAAAATAATCTTAGCCATAGAGTCTTCATGCGACGAGACCTCCATCGCCATTATCAAAGGCAATAAATTACTCAGCCATGTAATCACCAATCAAAAAATACATGCTGATTACGGAGGCGTAGTGCCTGAGCTAGCCAGTCGTTACCATCAAAAAAACATAGTCAACATACTCCAACAAGCCCTACAAAAAGCAAACCTTACCCTTAATCAACTCCATGCCATTGCCTTTACACAAGGACCAGGCCTGCTTGGCTCCCTTCTCGTAGGCAGCTGTTTTGCTAAAGGACTCGCCTACTCCCTTAGCCTACCCCTCATAGCCGTGCATCATATCAAAGCCCATGTCTTAGCCAATTTTATTGAAGACCCCAAACCCAACTTCCCATTTTTAGCCCTAATAGTAAGTGGAGGCCACACCCAACTCATCCATGTAAAAGACTATTTTGACATGACACTTCTAGGCCAAACCAAAGACGACGCCATAGGAGAAGCCTTTGACAAAATAGCTAAAACCATCCATTTACCCTATCCCGGAGGCATATGGATAGATCGCTATGCACAGCAAGGCAATCCCCAAACATTCACCTTCCCCACTACCAAAGTGCCAGGACTTGACTTTTCTTTTAGCGGTATCAAAACCGCATTTTCTCAATTTATACAAAAAAATAACACCCCCAGCTTTATCCAAGAAAACAGATACGACATCTGTGCCAGCATACAAGAAGCTCTGATTAACATCTTAATCAACAAAGTAGACAAAGCACTCGAAATCACAAGCGTAGATCAAGTAGTATTAGGTGGCGGCGTAGCAGCCAACAGCGCTTTAAGAAAAAAAATGTATACTATGGGCCAAGAAAAAGGATTTCAACTATTTGTACCCCGTCAAAAATACTGCACAGACAATGCCGCCATGATAGCCATTACCGCCTACTACCAACTCAAAATCAAAGACTTCTCCAACTACAAAGCCCCCGCACTCGCAAAAATGAATATATAAAAACCTATATTACCCCCTCTTCCCAACCCAAACACTATGACAAAACCCAAGCCCAAAAACCCTACATCCATCCACATAAAAAACAAAAAAGCCTTTTTCAACTATGAAATACTCAAAAAATACACAGCAGGCCTTGTACTCAAAGGCCCAGAAATAAAATCTATACGCATGGGCAAAGCCAACCTAACAGATGCTTACTGCTATTTTACCAAAGGCGAACTATGGGCAAAAGGCATTCACATCACCACCTATAAGCCAGCTAGCTATGCCAATCACGACCCCGACAGAGTCCGTAAGCTTTTGCTACATAAAAAAGAATTAAACAAACTAAAAAAAGAAAAACAAGAAAAAAGCTACACCATTGTACCTCTACAACTCTTCATCAACACCAAAGGATGGGCAAAACTGGATATTGCCCTAGCAAAAGGTAAAAAAAACTATGACAAAAGAGCCGCTATCAAAGAAAGAGACCTGCAAAGAAGCGAAGCCATATAAAAGCCATTAAGCAAATTTCATGGATCGAGCATGTAAAATCCCTATATTTACCCATTCAACCCACACCCATTTCCATAAAAATATGTATAAAAAACCAGCCCTCTTACACCTAGCCATCTGCCTGGCCACCCTCAATACCACCTTGAGTAGCCCTGCACCAACCCAACCCACACATCAGCCAAAAGCATACACCCTTTATCTAGTACCCACACTACATACCATCCACCCCCGTATCAATGCAACAATACAAAAAATAAACCCCCACCTCTTTTACTTCACCTCAACACACAAAAACCAATCAAAACAAGGCATCATCAAAGTGCAAAAATCATGGAATAATGACCAAAGCCACTTTGAGCCACTAGATCAACTAAGACGCCAAACAAAATCTACCAACCTAAAATTTACTAACATCATCTTGCTAGACATAAACTTCCCATGCATTATGTATATGCCACTCAACCCAATTGATGTTTCTAATTCAGAAGAATTACTATCTACATGTTATGCCGGTAAAATAACAGCTTATTTTTCCATGTTACAACCCGGAGGCCAGTTTATTTACCATTCAAAAATTTTTTTTAAAAAATACCCCCTCGCCTGCGAAGCCTCTACACAAAGTTATATTTTAGGAAGGACAAAAAAGGCAATATCACAGCTAGCAAAAAAAAGAAATGTAAAAATTTCTACAAGTGATTTCTCTTTAAAAAAATTTAAAGCCACAAGAAACGCTACAAGACAATCCTATACTAGAATTTTACGGACCGAAGGACTTTATAAAGTAACTACACACCAATATCCTCAAACCATGCATCACTCCCTACACCTCATGGGTTATAAACCCAAGCTACTCAAAAACCCCTCAAAACAGTTTATCTACCAGCCCAAAGAAGTACGCCGCCAGCTCAATAACCCCCCCCATACACACTGTAATTGGTGCAAAAAATCCATTCAAAATAAACCACCCAAAAAGGTGCTTTGTGCAAAATGTAAGCAAGTAGCCTATTGCACTAAAATATGCCAAAAAAGAGACTGGTTCGGGTGTAGTAAAAATCACAAAGACCCAAATGGAAATTATATAAAAAATTCCAAAATAAGCCACAAATCACTTTGTAACACCTACCAACCCCTCCCCACTAACACAAAAATCGACAATAACCAGCCCTACTATAAACAAACCGTTCGTGGATCTGAAGATGGAGCCCAAGAAGTACATTTTTTTAAGCCTATAAACAATCCTAACCTAAAACCTATACCCATTAAAGTAAACCCCCTAGACAATAACCAAATACAGGAACTACACACTCTACGTAGCTTTAAAATTTCAAAAGCACACACAGTAAAAGCAGGCTCACTCCTCATCCTATTAGCCTCCCTAAGCCAAAAAAAACCTACCTAAACCCACCCACCCCCCATCAACTAGCTTTTCACCCCATTTTTATATAATTTCGTCTCTCAACCATTTAACTTTTTACCCCACCTTAAAATGCGCAAAAAAGTCACCACCCCCCAACTCTCCCTACAAATCATAGCAGGCAGCCATACCGTATTGCTAAGCATGAATATGGAAAAACACTTTACCAAAAACCTACTCGGCTTTGCCATACAACGCAAAGATCATAGCACAGGCCACCTAGTCTGGCTTAAAACCCCTGAAACCTTTGAACCCTGCAAAGATTACTCAACCGCCGGGCTCACAAAGCCACCCGCCTACATCAACCCAATTCAAGCTTTTTTATGGGGAGATTATACCGTACTGCCATGCCATACCTACACCTACACCGTCATGGCCCTATATGGCAAACCCCTAGACCTGCATGTAGAAGCACAAGTGTATGATACCATCACTACAGAAGATCCTTTCTCACAAAAACATGGCATTTTTTTTAATCGCGGAGTAGCAGGCAGTCAAGCCTATGCCAGAAAATTTAATAATCTACCACCTCAGAAAGTAGCAGATAGAGCCGCCTACAAATGGCTTTCTCGTGGCCTCGAAGAGGCTATATTACACTTTATTAGCCAAGCTCAAGACAGCTCTTATAGCCTACATGTAGCCGCCTACGAATTTTGCTACCCTCCTGTAGTACAAGCTTTTGCACAAGCTAAGCAGCGAGGCGTAAACGTAAAAATTATCTACGATAAGCGTAGAGAACCCAGTATTTATCAAGAAACCGAAAAAATAGCTGCACAATATGGTTTGACAGAAAACATCATCCCCAGACAACAAAACCCAAGCTATATATCACACAACAAATTCATCCTACTTCTCCAAGATCAAAACCCACTCGCCGTATGGACAGGATCCACCAACTTTACAGAAGGAGGTATTTTTGGCCAATCCAACGTAGGTCACACCATACGTGAAAAAAAAATAGCACATGCCTACCTCCATTACTGGCAGCGACTAGCACAAGATCCAACTGCACAAACATTGCGCCATGAAAATCAAAAAGCCTTAGACCTAGAAAACCTACTTGATGAGCAAGAACCCACCACACAACCTATTTTTAGCCCATTGCCCTCTGACAAAATGCTACACTGGTACGTAGCACAAGCAGCGAAAGCAAAGCAAGCCATCTTTTTTACAGCCGCCTTTGGCGTCAATAAAGTTTTCGCAGATCTTTTTAGTCAGCCTAGCGATGTGCTTCGTTATATTTTATTAGAAAAAAAAGGCAATACGTATGATTCCTTTAGCCATGTAGCTAATAATCGCATAGCCTTAGGCTCTTCCCTCAGAGAGGGCACCCAAGAATGGCTAGCAGAAAATATTACAGGCTTGAACAATCATGTGGAATATATCCATACTAAGTATATGATTATTGATCCTTTAGGTGAAAATCCTATGGTGATCAATGGATCTGCTAATTTTAGTTATGCTTCTGTGCATAATAATGATGAAAATATGTTGGTGATTTACCGAAATACACGTGTAGCAGATTTGTTTCTCACAGAATTTATGAGCCTATTTAAGCACTTTTATGCCAGGAGTAAAATGCTTAACATCTTGAGCAGTCAGCAAATTATGCAACCCAACTACTTAAAAAGTGATGACAACTGGACGTTGCCTTATTATAATCCTGAAAATTTTTATTATAAAGAGCGTAATTTGTTTAACGCAACAACTTGATTCCCCATGATCATTGGCAAAATAAGTAGTTAAACAAACCAAGAATCGTCATTTGCGCATAACTTCAAAAATAAATTGAAACAATTAGTAAATATAAATTAGGTAAATGCCAAAAGCATTGTATTTGTAATGATTAGCCATTAATCGATACTACAAGATATTAGAATTTAA
>JBCCHA010000046.1:0-5880 GCA_039028995.1 Bacteroidota bacterium
AATAGGTATAAGAAAGTAATGTAGGAATTACTAAGTTTTGTGTAGGGTAAAAAAAATAGTAAATTTCATACATATTTTTAAACAAAAAGTAGTATGCCTATTAAAAAAAACCAAAAACATGATTTTCCTGCATTTGCATCTATGATTTTTCCAGGAGACGGACAGTTAGCAAAAGGACATATAGCCAAAGGCATTTTGACTAAACTCATCAATTGGACTCTATTATCTAGTCCCTTCATATACTTTCATTATTCAGATGCATCTTTTACAGCTTTCACTTCCAGCTTGTTGTCTGGTTCTATAGATGCCAACTCCATTCTATTTTTTTGCTGGTTAATTACAATATTTATCTTCCGCACTTGGAATATGTATGATGCTTACAATTCAAATTAAATAGCCTCTTGACTATTTGCACTATACCGCTTCCACTTATTGAGTACCTCTTGAAATGCTGAAGGTAAAGCGGCTTGAAAATGTACGTTTTGCTGGCTATTAGGATGGATAAATCCTAGACTTTCGGCATGTAGTGCTTGATGAGGGAGAATTTTAAAACAGTTATATACAAATTTTCTATACTTACTAAAAACTGGGCCTTTTAATATTTGGTCTCCACCATAACGCGTATCTCCAAAAATTGGATGACCTAAGTATTTCATATGTGCACGAATTTGGTGAGTGCGTCCTGTCTCTAGCCTACAGGCTAATAGAGTGACATAACCTAATCTCTCTAGCACATGGTAGTGCGTAATAGCTCTTTTGCCCTCTTCTGCTTTACACACCTCTACAATTCGTCTATCTTTTGCAGAACGTTTTAAAGGCATATCAATAGTGCCTGTTGATGACTCTACATTCCCCCAAACTAGTGCAAGATACTTTCGCTCTATGCTATGATGCATAAACTGCTTACTAAGCCGATCTAAGCTTTTTTTTGTTTTACCTATTACTAACAGCCCAGAGGTACCTTTATCTATACGGTGTACTAATCCCGGCCTATTTTCGTTGCCAGCAAGTGAAGGTAGCTTTTGGTAGTGATATAGTAAGGCGTTGACTAAGGTACCATGCCAGTTATCACAAGCAGGATGTACTACCATACTAGCTGATTTGTTGACCACAACTATAGCACTATCTTCATAGACTATATTTAAATCAATGTTTTCTGGCAAAATATCTATTTTTTTTGCAAAGTGGTCAGTAAGCTTAATGTTGATCCTATCATGAGGTTTGATAAGGTAGCTAGGTTTTACAGGTGCTTCATTAACTGTGATATCTCCTTGTTTGATAGTAGTCTGTACGGTAGTTCGGGTAGTGTCTGGTAATTTAGAAATTAAAAATTTATCAATTCTCTGACTGCTTTGTTTAGGATCTACTATGATTTGCTGAAGGCTATCATTCATATAGGGGGTAGCTTGTTGAATCGATTATTTTGGCTATATAACAGCGATAAACTTACTATGTAAGTCGGTTAGATACTACCAAATTTTATTTAATTCTCAGATAAGTTAAGCTAGGGGTAAATAGGGAATGATTACATTGCTAGAGGTGAGATTCAATTGTTAGCCATACCCAAATACTAAGTTCAATGTGCCACTTGTTGTTTTTTTATTTTTCCTGCGGTAATCCCCCATAAAGTTTTAAATTTTTTACAGAAGTAAGAGGTGTCTTTGTAACCACAAACTTGACTTACATCATGTATTTTCATTGAGGTAGTTTTGAGTAATTCTACAGCTTTAGTTAAACGCATCACTTCAATACACTCTTGCAACTGAAAGCCTGTGAATTTCTTAAAATACGCTCCTATATAGTCTTTAGAGACTCCTAATTTTTGAGCTAAGCATTCATTAGAAAGATTTTCACTTAGGTGCAGTACAATATATTGATATAGCTTGATGAGTAAAGGGTCAGTAAGTAGTCCACTTTTTAGCACTATTTGTTCTATAAAAAGTCTTTCTGATATAATGTAGCGTATCAGCATAATGGTAAGCTGTAATACATACGATTGTATAATCGAAGCTTTGCCTAGCTCAGTGTGTATGTCTTCATATATAATAAATCTGATAAGGTTATTAATTAACGCATTATCTTCAATTTTAAAGGCAGAGATGTCCATAAACTTAAAAAAGTCTATACTTTGATGTACTTTAGTGTTGAAGGTAATACAGCTGAAGACATTTCCTTCTAGTTTTTTTTCGGGGTTGGTGATAGTTTTTACATACTTACTCTGCGTCTTTATAAGCTCTTCATTATCTAAAAAAAGGGAATTTTCACCACCATAAGTAAGGGAGGCTTTAAGGTTTTCGGGAATAAAAATCAAATCGCCTGCCTCTAGATTAATCTGTTTTTTGTTCCTTTTTAAACTAAATTTTCCTTGATGGACTTTGATTATCCTATTATCAATATTTGTATAATTCGTTAACGTAATATCTTTCACTAACTCTATATGGTGAATCTGATTTACTTTTACACTTAACAAATCAATTATTCCTTCATAACTTTTCTGAAGCATATTAATATTTTTCTAAGTTTAGCGACTTGTCAATATGGTATTTTTTTAATTTTTCAGCAAATAATTCCGTTTTTTTTTTGTACGCTCGATAGCCTTTGCCATGGCCCACTCCTCTATATGCTTCGCATGGCCTGATAGCAAAACCTCAGGCACTTTAAGATTTTTAAAATTAGCAGGTCTTGTATATACAGGAGGAGCTATTAAATTATTTTGAAAAGAGTCTGTGAGAGCAGATGTAGAATCATTAAGTACTCCGGGCAAAAGTCTTACGAGGCTATCTACCACCACTGTAGCAGCAAGCTCCCCACCAGATATCACATAATCTCCAATACTTATCTCTCGGGTAATAAAATGCGTTCTCACACGTTCGTCTATGCCTTTATAGTGGCCACATAGTATGAGTAATTTTTTTTTTAATGAGAGTGTATTAGCTAGTGGTTGGTTATACTTTTCACCATCTGGGCTCATGTATATCACTTCATCATAAGTACGGTTTTTTTGCAAACTGTTGATGCAATTTACAATAGGCTCTATCATTAATACCATTCCTGCTTGACCACCATATGGCTTATCATCTATTTGCTTATGCTTGCCTATTCCATAATCTCTTAAATTATGTATGCAGATAGTGACTAGTTTTTTTTCTATAGCACGCTTGACGATTGAGTGGCTAAAAGGGCTTGTGAGTAAATCGGGCAGACAGGTAATGATATCAATATGCATGTTTGTGAATTTGGTAGCGAGAGGGAGGTTTGAACTCCCGACCTTCGGGATATGAATCCGATGCTCTAACCAGCTGAGCTACCTCGCCTTGTATTTAACCCTTAGGCAAAGGTACTATTTTTTTACAAAATTATATTTTACACAGGCTATATATTTACTCATCAAGATTTTTTGCTACTTCATCCCACTTTTAAAAAAACTGCTAAAAGGTATTTCTACTATGGGCTTTACTTATTTAAGCGGTAGCAAAACACTCAAAATACCCCAGCTTAAAAAGCTTCTAAACCTAGTACAGTCTTCAGTTTTGCTACTTGTACATTTTTTGCCACTAACTGTTGTAAGTTTTCCTCTGGAGTATACACTTTAGCCTGGTTTTTAGGCTTTAACATCTCTTTTATCACTACATTTTTATGCTTACACTTGGTCGCTAGATAAGCCGTTAATTTTGGTTTAAGCTGTACTATCTTTTCTTTTTGCAGTGAGCTGACAAGATGAATAGTGATTGTATGGCCTTCTACGTGTATAGGTGTCTGCATAATGCTAAATCCGGCAGCATCTTCTTGTTCTATACTTTTTGCAAAGGCTTGCCAGTGAGGCCAAACCATCTCTTGGGTTAAGGTAGGGGCTACTATTTTAGGATTATTTTTAGGGGCTTGTTTATACACTTCACCTGGCTCATTTAGGGTGTTTTGAGGTGATGAAGGGTGCGTAACTTCACTTACTACTTTAGCTTTTTTTTTATTTTCCAGCACCTTAGAAGTAGCGGAAGGTTGCGTAGGGGGGGCAGGTAGTTGCTTAGCAGTGGAAGGTTTGGATGGAGAAGCTGCGTTTTTATGGGCTATATGAGCTATTTGAATAAGCATTATTTCTATATGCAGACGTTTATTTTCAGCATTTTTATAGTTTAAGCCGTATTGATGGGCTATTTGAAGGGCATCATGTAGAAATAAGCTATTCATTTGCTTAGCTTGCTCAGCATAATCTGCTTGATTTGATTTAGGTACATTGAGCAGAGGGAGCTCGGCTATTACTTGCGTAGTGAGCACATTACGTAGGTGGGCACTAAAACCAGTAATAAATTGATCTCCTCTAAAACTCTTAGCTATCACCTCACTATATAGCATTAAGACTACACCTACTTCACCACGAATTAGTGCATTGGTAAGTTTAAAGTAAAAGGTATGATCTAATAAGTTCAAGTGTCGAAGTGTAGCCTCATAGCTGACTTTTTTTTGTGCTTCAAAATTTACTATCAAATCAAAACTTGAAAGTGCATCACGCAAAGATCCCTCTGCTTGGTAAGCAATAAGTTCAAAGGCTTCTGGTTCATAACTAACTTCTTCTACTTTGGCTACATGCTGAAGTTGGCGTATAATTTCTTGATTGCTCAGGTAGTGAAAGTCAAAGATTTGACATCTTGAAAGTATGGTGTCTATTACTTTATATTTTTCTGTAGTAGCAAAAATAAATATTACATATGCTGGAGGCTCTTCTAAGGTTTTGAGTAAGCCATTAAAAGCTGCATTAGAAAGCATATGTGCTTCATCTATGATAAATATTTTTTTCCCACGCGCAGGCCTGTAATGCACCTGATCTACCAAATTCCTAATGTCTTCTACTGAATTGTGAGAAGCTGCATCTAGCTCATGGATGTTAAGAGATTGGTTTTTTTGTATGCTTTGGCAGCTTACACACGTATTACAAGGCTCTATTTGGTTGATCAATTGCTCACAATTGACTGCTTTAGCAAGTACTCTTGCACAGGTCGTTTTGCCAGTTCCCTTAGGGCCACAAAACAAAAAGACTTGTGCAAGCTGATGCTTTTTTAGTGCATTTTGTAGCGTAGTAGTAATATGGCTTTGCCCTTGTATTTGACTAAAGCTTGTGGGTCTATATTTTCTTGCAGAAATAAAAAAAGAACTCATGGAACAAACTTAGTAAAAAAGTGCCATTTGGTTACCATTTTTTAAATATATGGTGAAAAATGAATTAGCGATCTATCCTATAAATCGGGTGGCTTTTTGTAATGAAATGTAGGCAGTAATACAAGAAGGTATTGCGTAGTTTAAATTATTATCCAAATCTGTGAAAGTCACCATGTTTTCTTTTAGTATTTGATTATCCTTTAAGCTTTTCTTCTGCGTTGGTAGACAAAATTTTTAACTCTTAACTCTATTTTTGGGACTAGATTATTAGTTTCTTCAATACTTAAAATATCTTCATATCTATCTCTTAATTCTTGAATTTCTTTTTGCAATATATCATGCGCTGTTTTCTTTAATCTGGAGATGCCTATGTAAGGGCTTATTTTATCCTTAGATTTTATAACATATGACATTCTATCTCGATTTTTTACTATGCTTCACAATACTGGCCTAAAATATAAATAAGATCTTCAAAATTGGTTGATCTGATCATTTTTAAAACTTCAGAATTATCAAAAATCGATTCTGGTATTTTTCTATGATCTTATACTAGTACTTCTTCATTACCACTAATTTGGCTGTTATCATCTAAAGCTTACTCTGAAGTAGGCTTACCAATGGGCATATCTTTATCATCTTCATTACTATTATTGATTGGCTCATCATTATTTGAAGCTTTTTCCGGATTAGTATCTAGACTTAAATGATGAGCAGAATTTTCATCAAATT
>JBCCHA010000047.1:0-5876 GCA_039028995.1 Bacteroidota bacterium
AGCTGGAGAAAAAAGAAAACACAACAACTCTACATCGAGTAGCTATGGTGAACATATGAATGAACCCCCTCGCAAAAAAAGGAAGAAAAATCACCAAAAGGAAAAACCTTCAAAAAAATTAGTAGAAAAAGTAGTACCCACTCAAGATCAGCTCACTCTGGTACAAAAACCAAGCAGAGAAAAACACACCAAAGCAAAACAAAAACCAAAGCATCATCAAATAAACCAAGCCAGTCTATTAGTAAAAATAATACCAGCGTTGATGAGCTTAGTGAAAGTGAATCTAGTCAAGAGGAAGACGATGATATAGATGCTACACAAGCAGCTTTTCGTATACTTACCCATCCGAAAAAATAAAATTTAAGCAGCTTTATAAGCTCATAGATGATGATAAAGTCAGTGTAAATGCCCGCAATAACGCTAGGGGTGGCAACGGTAATAGCATTTTGCACTATGTAGTGACATGGGGTACTGTGCAAGATTTAAATGATTTTTTATCCAGGTACAGCAATAGAGATGGCAAGGATCCCCTTCGGATAGATAGCAAAAACAATAAAGGGGAAACACCTTTACATTTTGCAGTGTTTCAAGCAGGTTGTTATGAACAAAAAGCTCACGAGACTAGTATTATTACTACAAAAAATAGCTACATTAATCTCTGTAAAATTTTCCTTTCCAAAGCTAAAAAGCTCGTAATAGCTGGGGCAAATATCAACGAAAAAAGCAATGCTGAAACTACAGCCCTCATTGTAGCCTTTCTTCAACATAAAGCAACTAATACCATTAAGTATATACTAAAATTTCCCCATATAGATGTCACTGTAAAAAACAAAGAACAACTAACTGCATTAGAAATTGTAGCCTATAATAACCATACCGGCGTACTTGCCCTTTTGCTTGAAAAAGTCAATATGAATAGTAGAAAACATGTAAAAGCCGTAAACGATGCTTATCAGTTAGCCAAAGAAACCCCAAGTTCTCAAGACGCAAAGAAATTATTAAAGCAAAAACTTAAAGCAAGATACAACTAGCCTCTTTTACCCTCTAAGTGAGCCATCCCCCCCTTACCAATTGATAGGCGAGTAGTCATGTGCTTGCAAGTAATTATTTGCCTTACTAAAATGCTTATTCCCTAAAAACCCTCTATTGGCAGAATAAGGAGAAGGATGAGGTGAACTGAGAATAAGATGTTTTTTAGCATCTATAATACTTCCCTTTTTTTGCGCATAATTCCCCCAAAGCATAAATACCACATGCTCCCTTTCATCTGAAATAGTTGCTATCACCGCATCAGTAAACTCCTCCCACCCCCTGTTTTGATGCGACCCAGGTTTCCCCGCAAGCACTGTTAAAGTAGCATTAAGCAATAACACCCCCTGCTCAGCCCAACGCTGTAAATTACCATCCTTAGGCATAGCAGCCCCCACATCATCACTTACCTCTTTAAAAATATTGACCAAACTAGGCGGCATGCTTACCCCTGGACTCACTGAAAAAGACAATCCATTGGCCTGCAGTGGACCATGATAAGGATCTTGCCCCAGTATCACCACCCTTTTAGCCTCAAAATCACACAAGTCAAAATCTATAATAATCTTTTTACCCGTCGGATATACCCTTTCGTTAGCATAAGATTTTTTAACAAAATCAACCAAATCTATAAAATAAGATTTGCCAAATTCCTGGTTAAGCCTATCGTGCCAGCTAGGTGCTATTTTTACGTGCATACATATATAATTTAAAAATTTTCACTCATCAATATACAATATACTTGGTCAGTGCATACCTAAAATCCCCCCATAATCTTAAAAAAAAAGACGCTTATACCCAATTTTAGTCATGCATTTAAGTCCTTAAGCCCCCAAATTTAAACACAATGCCCGTTCCCACATTCCCTTGTTAGTGAGCAAAAGCAAATAGCATGCTATCTAGAGAACAAATAATTCATTATGACAGTAATACCTAACATTTTTAAAACAAGTGCCAAAGCACATAATTATAGTATCAAATTACCTATTTCTATCCTGATGTTTTTTTTGATAATACCTCAAAGTGTAAGCATCTCCATAAATCCCAAAGATCCCAAAGCTGCTCACAAAGTGCTAAGCACCCCCTCAAAAAAACAAAAAATACCCCCTCAAAAAAATAAAAACCCATTTTATCTTAGACCTCAAGTCATCCAAACAGCTATCAACCTACTCTGTTTTTTAGGCATAAGTTACAAAATAGGAAGCAAGAATAGCCAACCTAGTCAAAATGTGACCTTCTCTACAAAAGGCATTGAAGAAACTTTAGCTACCAACATAGCAACTAAGATCAAGGCCAATACTGACAAAGTAGATCATATATTGACCACTACCCAAAAAAAGATTAACAAAACCATAGATACAAAACTCAATACATTTACCCAAAAAGTGAAAACCATTCAACAAAAATTCCAAAAAAATATCGAGGAACAAATACGCAATGCACTTCAACAAAAACCTGTGGCACAAAATACCCAAATAGACCTTTCTCAACTAGACGACATACATGCACAAAATGCCTTAATACTCAAAAAAATCGATTTGCTATTGCACAACCAAGCATCACATCAACAAAATGAACCTACAAAAAATTCTTCACCTGCAATGCATGAACATTTTAATAGTATAGGTAAGCAGCTAGATTCTATGAAAAATTTTCGAAAAACATTAGGGCAACAATCTATTCTATTATCTCCTACTGCTAGCGTCGACACTTTAGCAACCAATGCTAATGACACAGCAGGAAACACAAATCAAACTCCTGAACTTGAGCATTTAGGGTCAATAGGTGCGATGTTTGAAGCATCCTCTACTGCTTCAAGCTTTGGCAGGAAATTGAAAGCTCAAGTTTTTGTTTCCCCTAAAACTCAAGATAAAGATGAGCAAACTAATCGCAAAGGAATCACAAGAGAATCTACTGATATAGCAAACTTGCCAATCATCCCCTCTGACGAAACTGTTAGCTAAATCCACTCACCTGCTCATCCGCATCAAGCCTTGCCTTGTATGAATCAGCAATCGTAAAAAGCCCAAATATATAGTTGTTATTTTTCCTCAAAAACTACGTGTTTTATAACATAAAGTTCATATATTTGCCCTAAAATATTTATTGAGCTAGCTTATACAAATGGTGAGTTTAAATTCTCTAGCTACTCACTACATTATTGTTGAAATAAATAAAAATGCTACAACCTAAAAGAGTAACCTATAGAAAAATGCAAAAAGGCCGTATAAAAGGCCTAGCCACACGTGGTGCTGAAATCGCTTTTGGAACTTTTGGCCTCAAAGCCCTAGAGCCCTTTTGGATGACTGCACGTCAAATAGAAGCAGTCCGTGTTATCTTTGCCAGAGCTATGAAAAGGCAAGGATATATATGGATACGTGTTTTTCCAGATAAACCCATTACAAAAAAACCAGCTGAGGTACGTATGGGAAAAGGTAAAGGTGCACCCGAATATTGGGTAGTAGTCATCAAGCCAGGCCGTATACTTTTTGAAATAGAAGGCGTCCCCAAAGAAATAGCCGAAAAAGCCATGAAGCAAGCCAGTCATAAACTGCCTATCCATACCAAAATGGTCACAAGAAGAGACTACGAAAACCAATAATACCATTATGAAATATAAAGAACTTAGTCAACTTACCTCTGAAGAGCTCAATACAAAACTCACTACCGCCCAGCAAGAGCTCACCAAACTACGTTTTTCTCATACAATCAATCGAATAGAAAAACCAAATGTACTCTCTAAAACACGTAAGTCTATAGCACGTATTAAAACGATACAAAATGAAAGAAAACATGCAAAAAAATAATACTGTAGCCTCCAATAAGCCTACGCCTGTGACACGTTCTTTAAGAAAAACAAGAATAGGAAAAGTAGTAAGCAATAAAACTAATAAGACTATTTTAGTAGTTGTAGAAAGAAAAGTAAAGCACCCTATTTATGGAAAATTTATCCGTAAAAGCACTAAATTCATGGCGCATGATGAAAAAAATAGTGCAAACATAGGTGATAGGGTAAAATTGATGGAAACAAGGCCTTTAAGCAAAAGGAAGCGGTGGAGATTGGTAAAAATTTTACAAACTCAAAAATAAAATGATACAACAAGAGTCAAGACTAAAGGTAGCAGACAATAGTGGCGCAAAAGAAGTCCTATGCATTAGAGTGCTAGGTGCTAAAAAATATGCCAATCTAGGAGACAAAATAGTCGTTACCATTAAATCTATAAATCCAAAAGGAAACTTAAAGCCTGGACAGCTTTCCAATGCAGTCATAGTAAGGAGCAAAAAAGAAAAAAGAAGAAAAGACGGCACCTGGATTCGTTTTGAAGAAAATGCATGCGTGCTAATAGACAGCAAAAATGAGCTTAAAGCAAGTCGTATATTTGGTCCAGTAGCAAGAGTAGAACTCTATGAAAAATTTCCTAAAATTATATCTTTAGCCCCTGAAACCATATAAAGTCAATATGAGTAATACCCTGCCCAACAAAAAAAAGCTTCCTATTAAAAAAGGCGATCTAGTAAAAGTCATTGCTGGTAACTACAAAAACAAAACAGGCAAAGTATTAGTAGTATACCCTGTAAAAAATAAAGCTTTAGTAGAAGGTGTTAACCTGCTCACCCACTATATCAAAGCTGACCAAAATAACCCTAAGGGGGGGATAGAAAAAAAAGAAGGTGCGATACACATCAGTAACTTGATGCTCATAGAGCCTGATACCCAAAAGCCTACACGAATAGGCAGAAAACTCAATGAAAAAAATAAGTTACAACGATATAGTAAAAAAACAGGCCAGTTCATTTAAAATTACAATATGAAAACTCCTAGACTAAAGAAAAAATACCAAGAAAAAATTATTCCAGAGCTTAAAAAACAACTAGGCTACACTTCCCCTATGCAAGTACCTAAACTTGAAAAAATAGTAATTAATCAAGGGCTAGGAGAAGCTATAGGCAATGCTAAAATTTTAGAAAATGCACTGGAAGAAATCACACTCATTGCCGGGCAAAAAGCTGTGTCGACTAAAGCCAAAAAATCCATTTCAAATTTTAAGCTCAGAGAAGGGATGGCTATCGGGGCCAAAGTAACCTTACGTAGCCACCATATGTACGAATTTTTAGACCGCCTTATCACCATCTCTTTGCCACGTTCAAGAGATTTTAAAGGCATTAGCCCAAAAGGATTTGACCAGCAAGGGAACTATACATTAGGTATTAAAGAGCAAATTATTTTTTTAGAGATTAGTATGGACAAAGTAAGTAAGCTCACAGGGATGAACATTACCTTCGTCACCTCTTGCAAAGATCAAAAAATAAGTTATGCTTTGCTCAAAGCATTTGGACTTCCTTTTAAAACCAGTTAAAAACAATCATTATGCCTAAGTTATCTGTTGCAGTACGCAACCAAAAAAGAAAAAAACTTGTTGAAAAATATGCCGAACGCTGGATGAAGTTTAAAAAAGAAGGCAACTATGAAGCTTTAGATAAACTCCCTAAAAATGCACTACCTGTAAGACTAATGAATCGTTGCTGGCGTTGTGAAAGAGCAAGAGGTTTTTTTCGTGAATTCGGCCTATGCCGAATTTGTTTTAAAGAAATGGCTACACAAGGTGAAATTCCAGGCATTCGCAAAGCCAGTTGGTAAAGCTTAGCTAAGCAATGATACATTTTTTATACCGAAAGCAAAAAAAGCTTAACATCAATCTTGTATCTTCACTAATAATTTCTTGCTCATTTTTCCTTTCAAATCTCCTAATATTGCCTAATATCTGTAGGCATTGTCGTAAACATTCCTAAAAAACATATTATTCAATATAAGTCACTAAAAAATAAGATTGCGAAATAAAGGAGTA
>JBCCHA010000048.1:0-5765 GCA_039028995.1 Bacteroidota bacterium
CAATTCTGATTTAAAAGGAAACTTATTTCATAAGGTATTATCCTTTGACTAAGACACTCAACTATATTATATGCTTTGCCATCTTTTTCTACAGGTTTTTTTAGCTCTATAATAGGTAATATGGTATCGACTATTTTTTTGTTAAATGCTTTGGTGTACTTTCCTTTACTTTCTATAAGTTCTTTTAATTGTGCATATATTTTTTTGACAGTAGTAGTTGTGTTCCCATGCACGTCAAGTGGTTTGTTGTCTATTTTTTTACTGATAGGTGCTGAGATGGGCAGCATGTATCCGAAGTCAATCATGGTGACTTTGCCTGTTTCGTCTACCATAATGTTGCCTGTATTCAGATCGGCATGGCATAGTGTGGCGGCTTGGTTGCAGTAAAATTGGTGATACCAGTTGATTTGTAAGTTTTCTAGACTTTGTTTTAAAGCTTGTATAAATTTTTTGTCTTTTTCGCCATCTTTGATTTGCTGAAGCGTTTTGTTAAGGGGATCTCCTTTTACTAACTCCATGATGATATACTGTATTTCAGGTTTTTGATTAGGGTTTGCTTCTTCAGCTAGTTTGACTATTTCTACACCAGGGGCTCCTTGATAAATAGTTGAGGCGTCTTGCATATTTTTTTTTTCTTGGGCCAGGTTGATCTCTTGTTTGGCTTTCTCAGCAAGGCTATCTATTTCTATTTTTGTTAATCCTTTATAAAAATAAAGTTTTTTTAACTCTTCGTGTTCAGTTTCTATAGATGCTTGGTTAATGCTTGCTTTGATATACTTTACTGCATAGTCTTTGCCTTGATGGGTGACTTTTACTACTCTTGCTACGCTGGCTTGCCCAAGTGGGGTGATGGTGCTATTGTCAGGGAATAGGGTGTGTAAAAAGGTTTTTTCTGATTGGCTAGGTGCAAATTTTGATGAGCTGGAAGTTTGCCAGGCACGCTTGATCAGATTACATGCATTTGGAGGGTGAATTTCTAAATTTGTAGATGCTATACATTTTTGGGTTACTTTTTGCATAATAGGTCCTAAAGCTTCTACATAGGCTTGGGTGCAGATGGCTGTTTTTTGGGCTTCATCCTCACTATCTTGATTGGCTAATTCATTTTGAGCCTTGATATATTGTCTAAGCCATAGGCTTTTTCGATGGGGGGGGAAGGCTTTTGGATAATCTTGCCATATGTTTCCTAGCTGAAAATTATTAGAAAATCTATAGTTAACCCTTAGCCCTACATTGTCATCTTGTAGATAAAAATAGATGTAAAACTCTATCATGAGGTTGGCTATAAAACGCTTAAAATTGTCAAATGTAAGGGTAATGGTATATGTTTCTTTTATTTTTTTTTCTGTTGCTGTTAAAAGTTGCTGTTCGTTATCCGTAATGACCCTCTCGCTTTTTGCAAGCAATAAAGTGATAGCTGTTTTTTCTACTAAAAGTTGCCAGTCTTCTTTCTTGATGTCGTGATCTTCTTCTTTGAACGAATTAGTTGTTTCTTGTATTTTTTCATTTGTAATGCCTTCATTTCCTTTTGCAAGAAGGAAGGCAATAGCTGTTTTTTCTACTAAAAGTTGCCAGTCTTCTTTCTTGATGTCGTGATCTTCTTCTTTGAACGAATTAGTTATTTCTTGTATTTTTTCATCCGTAATGCCACTCCCCTTTTTTGCAAGCGATAAATTGATAATTGTTTCTGCTACTAAACGTTTGAGTTTTTTGTCGGTAATGTTCTTAGCTTCTTCTTTAAGCGAAGCAGTGATTTCGTTTACTTTTTCAGGATACATGTAATTACCATGTTTTGAATTCAAGAGACTTCTAATCTCAGTTGTCAATCTCTGCTCAGTCCCTTTATAAGATGTTGGTTGAAGCAAAGCATTGATTTCTTCAGAATCTTTATTAGCTCTTTTTTTAATCAAATCGGTAATTTGCTTTATTTCTTCTTCTGTATATGGTTGATCTCCATTGGAACCACTAATAAGGCGTAGCTGTTGAATGATGTACTGGGTGCTTCTAATTTCTGCCCACTCCCCTGAGGTTCCAGCTTGGCATCTTTTTACATAATTATTTTTAGCTTTTAAATCATCTTCAAAAAAGGCTTTCATGGTTTTATGTATATCTTCTTTGTGGGCCTGATAAACTTGATTGAAGCTTGCTTGATTTGTGCAGTCAATGAGCTGTATAAAGGGGTCTTGATTTGTCTGTGTGGCATACAGTGGCAGTAGGAGGGTTAGGTAGGTAATGGTTAAAGTTTTGATAAGTGGAGTTTTCATTTTTTGTATAGGGATATATCGTGCTAAAATAGGGTTTGATTGGTGATTTAAAAAATATTGAGTTGGGTTGATGTGTGCACAGTTTATTTTTTTATAAAATTGTGTGTAAGTAGGTTAAATGGTGTGGGGGTTTAGTATTAGGAGTATACTAGTTTGAGGGCGCATTTGGGCTTAATATGGAGTTTTCCTTTGCGGGTAAAACAGGTGCAAAGGAATTGTATGGCTATTTTTGTGTTTCGATTGAAGGGGAGGGTTAATGAAAGGCCGAAGGCAATGCCTGTGCCATATAGCATGGGGTATTTCAGCCCTGGCATAAAATTGGGTATGTAAAAGTAGATTCTGGTTCCGTATTGTTTTGCATTAAAGAGTGCTAGGTAGGCTTTGAAGGTGGTGGGGTTTTTTTTGTAGACGATGGTTTGCATGGCTCCAAAACTGTGTTTTGGTTTGGTGTTTGTGACTGTGTGACGGGCGATTTGTGCTTGGGTTCTGGCTTGCCATTTGGGGTTTAAAAGGTAGTCGAGCTTGAGGTTTAGTGTGTTTCTTTGGTGGGTGTCGAGTAGGGGGTGTTTTGGGGTGCTTACTTTTGATCTGTTGTAGGGTTGTTGGTTGGTTCTTATTTTGAGCTGGTATAGGTTTTTTCTTTGGGGTTGGTAGTTGATGCTGCAGAGCCAGTGTGTACCTTGGGTAGTGGTATGTGCTCTGTATTGTGGTTTTTGGTGCTTGAAGAGGTCTATGTAGCTGGCTATGGATATTTTTTGAGTTGGATAGGCTTTCATGCCTAGGTATATGCCGTGTTCATTTTTGTTGTGTGTGTTTCTTCCAAAGGCTTTGCCGTAGATGGCGTGAAAGTCTGGGGTGTAATAGCGCCATAACAATGCGATATCTAGCCATTTGTTTAAGCTTGCCATGGTGCCTGCTAAGATGGCTTTTCCTTGACTTTTAGAGGTGGCTACTTCACTAAAAAATTGTGCGTTTTTCCAAAGTATGCGGCTAAAGGCTCCTAGGTTATATCCGTGTTTGCCTTTAAAATAGTCGCTGTTATAATAATTTTTTTTGGGTTTTATAGGGTGGTTGTATCGATAGTCTAGTGCTTGTATGCCTAACTCGAAACTTGTGTTGGGGTTGTAAACTATAGCAGTGCCTAAAATTTGCTCTTCTAATGTGTCTTTTTTTTCAAGTTGTGATTGGTTGTTGTAATCTACGCCTCTTGTTGTAATGCTTCTTACATATTTTTCTCCAGATTTTCCTTGGTACAATTTTGCATCTAGTTTTCTTTTTGAGGCATAAAAGTGTAGTTGGAAGTCTTTTTGATTTATTTGTGTGGCAATGCCTTGGAGGCCATTTTTTTTGCTGAATGAGTTGTTGGGTTCAATGCCTTGTTGGTTGGCTCGGAGGATGTAGATGGCTTCTGCATTTTTGTCTATGTTGAATTTTGATTTGGTGATGAGGCCTTGTCCAAAGCCTACTTGGTAGTGTCCTACAATGATTTTTTTAATTTTGGCATAGTTTTCTTGCATGATGTGTGCGGACCAGGAGGGTATGTAGTAGTATTTTGGATGGGTTATGGGTTCTTGATTGTTTTTTTTGGCTGAGAAGCCTATGCTGTGGGAGTTTATTTCACGGTTTGTGTAGCTTATGAGGATTTTGTGTGTGCTTCCTAGTGTGTTTTTTGGTGCTTGATGGTTGTGGGTTGTTGTTAATGGTTGCTCAAAATATATGGTTGTCTTTTGTTTTCTAAGTAAAAAGCTACTTGGGTTGGTGGGGTGATTTTGTTTTTCTACTTTTAGAAAGTGTTTTACTAGGGAAATGGTATGAGGGTCCCAGCTATTTATTGCTTGTATTTCGTATAAAGAAAGGAGTGGGGCATTTTTGCTCATGTATATTAAAAAATCATTAATTTGTTTTTTGTTAAGTATGTTTAATTGTACTAAATCATCGTGGGTGGCTTTGTTAAGATCAAGTGGATTTTGATAGAGGGGCCATAATCTATCGTAAAGCTCTTCTGATGTACACTTGGCTTTTTGCTCTATTTTGGCTATGAGGGTGGCAAAAATAGTTTTTTGGGCTCTAATTGGCTTAAAATTCAGACTTGTGAGAATGAATAGCTTGATTAAAAAAATTTTGTTAACTTTCACTTTTAAGTTTATTATAATCCGAAAAATAAATTACTTAAATGAGGAATTTTACACATAAAAGTGTGTTTATTTAACAAAAGTAAAAACGTAATTTAGGGGGGGAATAACCTGAAAAAATGATTTTGAGCCAGCAAGAAAAAATATATCAAATAGCACTAAGCAAAATTCAAGGACTAGGCACCACGCTCTTTAGAAAACTTTTGGAAGAGTTTAGTTCTGCTAAAAATGTATTTGAAAATACTAAAGCAATTAATAAAATACCTAATATTAAAAAAAGTATTTTAAGTAGTATCGCAAATAAAGAGACAGTTTCAAAGGCTGAAGTTTTATTGAAACAACATGTGGAAAATAAAATAGAAGTAGTGTGTTTTGCAGAGGATAGCTATCCGTCACGACTTAAAGAAATTCAAAGTGCACCCCCTGTACTATACTGTAGTAATAAAATAAACTTTAACTCGCCTAAAGTAATTGGCATTGTGGGTGCTAGAAATGCTACTCCATACGGGAAAGAAAAAGTAGAAAAGTTGATTCGAGGCTTGGCTAATCATGGTCCTGTTATTGTAAGTGGTTTGGCGTATGGAATAGATATTTATGCACATCAAGCAGCTATAAAGCATGATTTGTCAACTATAGGTATTCTTGGTGGAGGGTTAGATGCGATTTATCCTGCTTGTCATACAAAAACCGCTTACAATATGATGAAAAAAGGTGGACTAGCTAGTGAACAAGCAATTGGCACCTTGCCGGAACGACATTACTTCCCTTTACGGAATAGAATTATAGCTGGGATATCAGATGTAGTTATTATAATAGAGGCTAGCAAAAATAGTGGAGCTCTAATTACGGCTAAACTGGCTCATGAATATGATCGTGAAGTATTTGCATTGCCTGGTTGTGTAGGAAAAGCTAGCTCTGAGGGATGTAATGATCTTATCAAAAATCATCAAGCTCATTTGCTAACTAGTTTTGAGGATGTAGAGTTGATTATGAATTGGCAAAAAGTGAACTTGCAGTCAAAAGCTAAAAAAATAAAAGTGAATAGCGTGCATCTTTCTGATGAAGAAAATGTAATACTCAAAGCATTTGCTGAATTATATGAGCCGTTTTCTCTAGATGTTTTGACTCACAAAACTAAAATTAATAAGCTTAAATTATCTTCTATTATGCTTGATCTTGAGCTAAAAAAAGTGATTGAAGTTGTTCAGGGGTATAAGTATAAATTAAGATGTGCTTAAATCTAAAACTATAAACAAAAATATAATTATGATTTACACACACAAACAAAGTAATAGAGATAACACATATAGAAAATACCAAACATCAGAATAGTCTCAACAAAGAACAAAATACACAAACGTGTCAGGTG
>JBCCHA010000049.1:0-5758 GCA_039028995.1 Bacteroidota bacterium
AAGAAGAGGCTACTGCAATTGTGCTACGACTGGGAAGTAATGGTCTGGATTTTACCAATTCTACCGATGTGAAATCCCTGGCAGAAGGGAAAATTGACCTTACAAAGTTCAACCCTGAGGTACTTCATGGTACCCGAGCGTATAGAACCTCCAAAAAGGAAGAGGTTTTTCAATTGATGGAACAAGGTGCCAGACCTTGTAAGGAAGCGTTCTGGTTGTCGGTTTCTAAAATGTTACCGTGTTGATCTGATGCTTGTGTTTGCATCATAAAAACTACACTACTAAATAAAGCCCCAAAATTTATTTACACAAAATACTGGATAGAACAGCTAAATACTACAAAACCATACGCATTATAGCTACTTTTCTACTATTATATAAATTTTTATCAAAAAGATATTCGGCTCCTTGTTTTATATACCAGCTTACTTTAGTTAGGTCAGAAGTGTACCAACCTAGTTCAGTGTAGTTAAGCTTTTTAGCAATTTGTGCTATCAGTGCTAGTAAATGACCACCTATTCCTTGGTTACGCCAGGCTTGTTCTACATAAAGACCTCCAAGCCTTACTTTATCAGGAGCATCCATATCCGCTAGTGCTTTAGGAGGGTGAAGATCTAAAGATACAGTGCCTATCGGTTGATTTTTAGGTCCGAAAACTACTAAAGCAAGTGGGGCGTCATCGTCATGTAAACGATGTGTGTAACCACGCTCTAGTCTTGCTTTTGTTAAATTTTTATCGTATTTACGCCAAGTTTGGTATCCCCATTCCGCAAGATGGGGAATTACTTCTTTGTGATCCTTTAACAAGGCTACTTTCCAACCTTTAGGTTGAAATATTTTATCATTCCAACTTTTTAATGTACCTCTTATCATGATTTCTCCTTTTTTGAATCCTCAGTAATTTTTTTATGCATTTTCAACCGCATAATTGCAATAGTATGCCCTCTAAAATCACATTCTTGAATTTTTTCAGCGATTTCTTCTTCTATTGTCCAATTATTTTTTGGGTCTGAAGTATACCACCATAGTTGTGTATAACCCATTTGTAAAGCTAATTGTTGAATTAGCTCAAGCATATTTTTTCTAAGCAGAGTTTTTTGCATATTATCATTCACTACAGTAGTGCCTAGCCATGCTTTGTAAGGCTTTTCCCAATCTTTTAACTCTTTTGCACCTGAGCTAGGTTTTAAAGATGTCATCCCAATCATTTTACCATTATCGTCTAGCACTATCATAGTAAAGGGCAATTGATCATCGTGCAAGCGTTTTTTATAGCTCGCTAAAAGTTTTTCTTTTGTTAAGCTTTTATCATACACACTCCACTTTTTATAACACCAATCTACGGTTTGATCTAAAAGCCCTGATTGGTCTTTTAAAAAGCAAACTTTCCACCCCTTCGGCTTAAATACTTTCTCATTATATGCATTGAGTATACTCCGTATAGCAGTTGGTTTACTAGTTTGATAAAGCCAATAACCTACACTGCCTAATAGGATAATACTGAAGATTATAGCTGTTATTTTTAATTGATTATTGATCATATTCGCTCATTTTTACCTCACGAATTTAATGAGATTAAAGCTGAGATCAAACTTCAACTATTTCTTTTCCATATATTTTACTTACTATCCCATATTTATTTTATATTTTTACGCTTTATGCATCTTTTTTTATTTTTTAGAGATTTCAGACTTGTAGATAACTTAGGCTTGATAGCCACTTTGAAAAAGTATCAGCAAGTAGTTCCAGCTTTCGTATTTACTCCGCAACAAATTAACCCAGCTTTAAATCCTTATTTTGCTGATCATAGCGTACAGTTTTTATGTGAAGGCTTACGCGATCTTGCAAGTCAGATTAAAGCAAAGCAAGGAGCGCTTTATATTTTTCATGGTGAACTGCTTAAAGTTTTATCCCAAATTCATGAAGTACATCCTATCAGCTCCTTAACTTTTAATATAGACTACACGCCTTATGCCAAAAAGCGTACAATGAGCTTACGGCATTGGACTAAGCAAAACAATATTGCCATTCATCTTTATGAAGATTATTTATTAGCCCCAGTGGGTAGTTTTTTGCAGTACGAGCAGAAGCCTTACCATATTTATACTTTTTTTAAAAAAAAGGTCTATGAAAAGGAAGATATGATTGATGTAGTCAATACGTTTTCTTCATTTCGCTTTGAGAAGGCACCGGCCTTAGCAAGGCTTTGTTATCCTATTGAAAAGCTGAAAAATTTTTATAAGGCCAATGCACATGCACGCTTACAAGGAGGCCGAAGTGCTGGCATGGGTTTATTGGCTAATCTGCCTAGGGCCTATAGTGAGAAACGCAATGATTTGACTTTTGCTACAAGCCACTTGGCTGCTTATATTAAATATGGGGCTTTGAGTGTGAGAGAGGTTTTCCATACTTTGAAGGCACATGGTGATTTGAGCTTGCAAGACCAATTGATTTGGCGAGAGTTTTATACCTATATCGCTTATTATTTTCCAGAAGTGCTTCAGGGGGCTTACTGGCAGAAAAAATACGAAAAAATAGCTTGGCTAGATGATTCTGAAGCTTTACGTGCTTGGCAAAAAGGGCAAACGGGTTATCCTATTGTAGATGCTTGTATGCGTGAGCTAAATGCTACTGGGTATATGCATAATAGGGGTAGATTGATTACTGCTAATTTTCTCAATAGGCTGCTACATATAGACTGGCGAAGGGGTGAGCGTTATTTTGCCCAAATGCTTATTGATTATGATCCTGCTATAAATAATGGCAATTGGCAGTGGGTAGCTTCTACTGGGGTAGATCCTAAGCCTTATTTCCAAAGGCTTTTTAATCCTTTTTTGCAAAGTAAAAAATTTGATCCACATGCTGTCTATATGAAAAAATGGCTACCTGAACTAGCGTATCTACCTGCGGATCACCTACATGAGTGGAGTAGTTTTTATAGGTTATACAATTTGAAAAAAATCAATTACTATGCGCCTATTGTAGATTATAAATCTGCAAGGCAAAGAAGTTTGGATGCTTATAAGCTTGCATGAGTTGAAGATTAAAACTTATTTTTTTGCTATTATATTTTTGTAGCTTTTATTCACTTCCTTCTTGTGTTTCCATATTTTCTATTTCCCTCAGTAGCTCTTTGCCTTTGTCGGTTTTTACAAAATCTGTTATTAATTTTATTACATTTCCTTGTCCCAAGTAATGCTCGCCTAATTTCATTGGAAAATTTTTACTCGCACCTTGGCATGTAGGACATAAAGATTTTTGGTTTACTAACTTAAGCAATGCGCTTGCATCACTTAAACATTTTAAACAATATGAATTTCCAATTGTTTTTTCGCAAACATCCTGGTTATTAGCCTCGTAATGATTAAATTTGAGTAGGTGTCTATGGTTAAGATTGCGTCTAATACATAGGCTACAACTAAGCTTATCATTTGTATCTACTCTGTCAATTATAGTACTTGTATTTTGGCTATCTGAATATAATAACACACCTGCCTCAGAAGCTTCTATATGAAAATTTTCAATAGGACTATTTTCTTGTTGATTTTCTTGTTGATTTTCTTGTTGATTTTCTTCTCCCGTAAAGTTAGAAATAATTGCTTGTATTGGAGGATGATTCATCAAAGTACGAAAAGCAGATGGAGTTCCGCTAGCTACACGCGCTCTATTGTACATGATATTCCAAATAGTATAAATACCTAGTATAGGTAGTTCTATGCACAAATATCCTTTTGCTGTTTGTTTTAGAGATTTTTTATATTTTTTGGTGTCTGTAGCCTTTATAGTTTTTCTGTATACAAACGGGTAAAAAATCAAATAGCTTATCAAAAACTTAACAGTTAGGACGTAATTCATATAGCTGTGTTCCTTATAATCAAGTAGGCCTGCATAGTGAATTAGGTTAGCTATGATATAGCTAAATGCTGTATTTACTAAAGGAATTGATATCCATGCTATGCCAAAATAGAAAATATTTGTAAGCCACTGCTTTCTTATGTCTTTAAAAACTGTTTTCAGCGTTACCTCATCCTCTTTTTCTTCTTCTGTAAGCTTTTCAGATTCCGATACATCTTGAAAATCATTTATGGTGAGTTCTTCAGCTTGTTTATCCTCTTTTTCAGTCTGCTGATCTTGATCTTGCGCATAACATAAGTGGGAGGTGAGTATGATAAATAGTAAGTATTTTTTTAGCATGATTAAACTTAGTTTGTAAGCATAAAGGTAATAAAATTAATAGTTTCATAAGCCTTCTTTTTAAAAAAAAGCTTAATTTTTACGGCATAGCATTTATTTTTGCTATAAGAAACTTTTTATTTTTTAGGTTGATGCTGAGCATAATAGCTATACAAGAATTGCTTATTCAAGAGTTTGCGGCTTTGGATAACGATCGCGAGTTGCTTGTAGACTATCTTATAGATCTAGGTGAAAAAACAGAGGTTTTATCTCCATCAGAAAAAGTAGATGCGCATTTAGTGCCAGGTTGCCTAGCTAAAGTATGGCTGGTACAAGAAGCTGAAAAAGGCATTTTATGGCTAAGGACAGATAGCAATGCGAGCATTACTAAAGGCCTTGCTAGTTTATTAGTACGTATTTTTTCAGGACAGCCTTGTGCGGAAGTCGTGCATGCCAACCTCTTTTTTATTTCTGCTATTGGGCTAAATCAATTCATAGGCATACAGCGTAGTAGTGGGCTAGATTATATGATAAAAAGCATTAAGGCCTATGCAAAAAAAACATGTGCTAGGAAAATTAACTTTTCTTAGCACATGTTTTGTCTTAAATTTTTCGTCTATTTTTTTGTATTTTATATAAGTCCAAAGGCTTATACTTTCAAACTTTTTACTTACCTAAAAAATAAGTATGAAAAATTTATTTATATCTCAATAAATATCAAAACTTTATAATGCTATTTTAGATAGTGCATTAAGCCGTTTACATTAAAATCTTTCCTATATAGGTATTCAAAACTTAAAAGTCTTCATTTAAAGAAAACTCACCACTATTAGATTGGCCTTTTTGCTCATCTTTCATCACACCGGCTTTTTGATATTCTGCCACTCGCTTTTCAAAAAAGTTAGTTTTTCCTTGCAAAGAAATCATATCCATAAAGTCAAAAGGATTAGAGACTTTATATACTTTTTCACATCCTAAATTTACAAGCAACCTATCTGCTACAAACTTAATGTACTGTGCCATCAAATCTGCATTCATACCAATAAGCCTTACAGGCAGTGCATCTGTCACAAATTCTATTTCTATATCTACTCCCTCAGTCACAATTTGTGTGACAGTAGCTTTATCTAGCTTGTTGACAATATGATTTGTATACAAATAGCAAGCAAAATCCGTATGCAGCCCTTCATCTCTAGATATAAGCTCATTAGAAAAAGTAAGCCCTGGCATGAGGCCACGTTTTTTAAGCCAAAAAATAGAGCAAAAGCTCCCGGAAAAAAAGATACCTTCTACTACAGCAAAAGCTATTAAACGTTGAGCAAACTCACCATCTTTTATCCACTTTAAAGCCCAATCCGCTTTTTTCTGAATACAAGGTATATGATTCATGGCATTAAAAAGCTTCTCTCTTTCTACAGGCTCTTTGATATAAGTATCAATCAAAAGCGAATATACTTCTGAGTGTATATTTTCTATCATGATTTGAAATCCATAAAAAAATCTTACCTCTTGGGCTTTTACCTCTAAGGCAAAATCATCTAGTAAGTTTTCATTCACAATAGCATCACTTGCTGCAAAAAAAGCA
>JBCCHA010000050.1:0-5694 GCA_039028995.1 Bacteroidota bacterium
GCTGCTTTTTACCAACTCTGTAGTGTATCATAGCAATTTTATAGATACTACTAAACATCAATTGCAAAGTTTTGTAAATTTGATCTTAGATAACTTAAAAAAGCAAAAACAGATTATGAAAAGTATGATAGGTGTATTAGAATAAAAGTACGAGGAGCAGTACAGGGCAAAGTACACCCAAGAGGTTATGAAGTTGGGTAGACAAGAAGATTTGCAGCTAGGAGAGCAAAATGCTTTTCTAAAGCTTGTAGAAAAGGGGTGGATTAGTCAAAAGCAGGCGTATGAAGTGCTTAAGGAGTTTAAAAACCAAACTCAAATAGATATATATTTTTTTGATTAATGCTGATTTTTATCACTTATTATTGTTAAAATTTCTGCTAGTCAAGTATATCTATTCCCTCTATACTGAGCTAAAATATCTTCTATAAATGCAAAAAACATATGGTTTCAATGGGGCTATGGATGCCTTGCCTCTAGCTATTTTAACACTATCAGTCTATTCAATCATTAAAGCTTTGAGGGTATTTCAGTGTGTATTTTATACAGGACATAATATTTTTAAATCTACCATTAGAGTAGTGATGATGTCTTTATTGATCACTAGATTTCCATCTTGACGTAAAGGCATAAAATCTTCATCCATCGTAAATATTTTTGAATGTAAATTTCTTGTCTCACATAAGCTAAAAAAATCAGCATAAGAAAAATGTTTCTCTGCTTTGAGTTTTTTGTCCATTTCGGTTCGTTTATCTGTGTCTTTATTTGGGTCTGGAATTACTGCACTTAGCTGTATGGCAATGTTTTCTACTACAGATGTTGGTGAAAAATGATGTAACAAAGACTTGGTAAACCCTTCTGCTATTTGCTCATCAGTACTATCCCTATGTCCTAAAGCCTTTTTAATGAGGTTGATTTCATATTCATCCTCAGTTTGTTGAGCTACTTGCTGTGCTGGCAAACTGATGTGAGATTTACAAACGCCTCTAAGGTAGTTAGGGAAGTGATCACCATATTCAGCAGCAGTATGTCTTGCTTGATTTTGTTGCGAAGTAGGTAAGTTAACTATTCTATAACAGGTGTAAGCATGTACAGCTGTTTCAAAATAGCTATTTTTCATAGCCAATATATCTAATACTAGCCTTCCGATAGCACACTGAGGGTGTATGGTTTCTACATTGAGTAGGGTGATAATTTGCAAACTTAACTGCCCAGCTGTAGCATGACAGTTGTGAGGTATGTTAAACATATTAGCTACAATGCTTTTTACTATAGCTTTAGTGTCATCATTCATATTTTCTATAGTACCAGGTTGAGTGCCCCATGCTAGAAATTTGTTAATTTGGGGTAGCTCTGCTTTCAATGTAAATTTTTGGGAATCTAGTTGATTTATGATTTCTGGCAGCTTGCTTTTGGCTACTTGTAGATTAAATTTTTCAGCTCCTGAGTAAGCTCCTTTTTCAAAAAAAATGTCTTGCTCTGTAAACTTTAAACTGTCAAATATAAATGTCAATTTATTCAATGCATCTTTAGAATCGAATGCTACATTACTATTTGCATTGCTTTCTTCTTTGTCTAACATATCAACTTGTAAAAACTCTTTAGAAAACTTACAGTTTTCAGCTTTATAGATTTTACTATTTTTAGTTTTATACGACTCTTGCCATTTTGGCTCCACATCTCCAAAGCGAAAGTTCACCCATTTGAGTGAAAGTTGATCCCCTTGTCTAATCCAGGGAATAGGTGCTGAAGCCCACTTAGGGTTTGGGTCAATTCCGTTTAAGGCTTTGCCTGAGATGAAAGGATTAGTGGGGTCAGAGCTATAAATAGATTCAAATTGGTTAAGGACTTGATTTGAGCTTAGAGGATTGTTTGGGTCAGATTTTTCCTTACTTAATACTGTAATAATATTTATGGAAGTGACTACAGCACCTATCATCCCGAAAAAAAATATTTTTGGAATAATTTTTGATCTAGGCTTTTTTTTATTTTCTTCAGCTGTATAATTTTGCCAATTATAGTAAGGTGGTTGGGTAGCTTGGTGGGCTTTTGATGATTGACTAAATAGGGCAAAAAGGGCTAGGCATGTGATAAAACTGGGATATTTCATATTTTTTATTTTTTGTATTTCCCTAAAAATTAAAGATATATACAATCAATTTATTTTGCTAAGTATTCTTTCCATTTCTACTGCTTTTTGGGCGGTGTCATCTATATAAAAAAGTAGCTCTGGAATGGTACGTAATGTGTAGCCTAGTGTACGGGCTAGATGTTTTTTGATTTCGGCTTTTTGGTTTTCGATTTGGTTTAAAAAATATTTTTGATTTTTTGCGTGGTTGATAGGCATAAAACTTAGGTGTATTTTGGCTAAGCTTAGATTGGCAGAGACTTTTATGTCAGTAATGGTGACAAGGGCACCTATATTTGATACGGGGAGGTTTTGGTGAATGTAGGTGGCTATTTGGGTTTTGAGTAGTTTAGGAATACGGTCTTTTTTCATAGGTGTACTTTAGGCATGTTTAAGTGCTTCTGCACTAGCTGCTATTTCTATAATTTGCCTGGTAATAGTTGATTGTCGGGTACGATTGTAGGCTATGCGAAGTTCTTTTAATAAGCTGTCCGCATTGTCTGTAGCTTTAGTCATTGCATTGTTTCTTGCGGCATGTTCTGCTTCGCTAGCTTCTAGTAGGGTTTGATAGAGGTTTAAGGTAATGAGTTTGGGTGTGATTTCATTGATAATAGCCTGGCTAGAAGGTTCATATATATATCTAAGGCTTTGATTTGTAGGCTTTATTGCTTTGTGTGCTATGGGTAAGAGTTGTTTTGTTTTTATGACTTGTGTGCAGTAGTTGATATTGGATGGATAGATGATTATGACTTGGGTTTGTGGGGGTGTGGTTAATAGACTTTCTGTGATGCGTTTTGCTTTTTTTAGTGAAAGGCTATGGCCATAGTCTTTATAAATGGGGTTATGGGGCAGGTTGGTTTGGTTTAAAAAATCAATGGCTTTCTTGCCAATGGGCAGGAGCTGTATTTGTTTTTTTGCTGAGGTGTAGGCATGGTGTAGGGTTTTTACTTTTTTGCATACTTGCTTATTGATGCTGCCACAGAACCCGCGATTAGTGGTAAAAAAGATGACGCGTGCATTTTGGGTAGGTTGCGTTGGCCAATCTTCTGAGCTATGGGTATTTTGATAATTTGGGGGTGCTATAGTGTAAAATATATTTTTTAATTGATTATTGTAGGCAATAAGGGGTATTAATTTTTGCTTTACTTGCCTTAGCTTGGTAGCGGAGATGACTTTTAAGGCTTTTGTGATTTGTTGTGTGCTTTTTATGGAGGTAATTCTATTAAAGATTTCCTTAGCTTTAAGCATAGGTAGTGGGGGGTATGATGTATTTGGGTATTGCTAAAGCGATAGGTGGGTAATGCCTAGCTTATTATTTTTTTTTCATTGCCCAGGAGACGGAAAGTTTTTTCCTGCCTTCTCTTCTACGGCTGTTTAGTATTTTTCTTCCATCAGCGGATTTCATTCTAGCTCTGAATCCGTGCTTGTTTTTACGTTTTCTATTGGAGGGTTGGTAGGTTCTTTTCATGATATAAAAAAATTATAGTTAAGAGATTAAGGTATTTTTTATAGCTTGCTGACTTGTTTAATGATTTCGTCTTGCAACTCATCTACTTTTTTAATGTATTTTTCAATGTGTTTTTGTAGTTCTGATTTGCTTCTTTTGATTTCATCTTCAGAAGTGCCTTGTATTTTGAGCTCTTCTATGTGTTTATTGCTTTTTTGCCTTTCTTGCCGAATTTTTATTTTGGTATTTTCTGCTTCGGTTTGTATTTTTTTAGCTAGCTGTACTCTTCTTTCTCCAGTGAGGAGAGGTAGAGTTATCCTGATGACGTCTCCTGTATTTTGTGGGTTTAGGTCAGTATTTTTTGCTTTTACAATAGCTACTTGTATGTTTTGTAAGAGGTTTTTGTCCCAGGGGTCAATTTTGAGTGTATGTGTGCCTTCTACACTTATAGAGGCTACTTCTTCTATGCGGCTATTTACTCCATGATAGTCTAAAATTATGTCTTTTACCATGCTGGGATTGGCTTTGTGTGTGCTGACTTTACTCATGAGTACTTTAGCCGCTTCATATATCTTTTCTAATTGTTGAATGGTTTGTGTAAGTATTTCTTGTATGGTTTGCATGATTTCCAAAAGGTTTGAGCTTGCAATTTAATATTTTTTTATTGATTTGTAACTAAAAGGGGGTAACTAGAGATGAAAACTTCTCCTTTGAGCATATATGAATGTTATTTTGTTAAAAATGGAGTAGAAGTCTGGCAGTTTCTGAAAGTCTTTCAAGGTTATAAGGAGGTGTAAAAGTCAACTCTACTTTTGCTTTTTTTACTTCATCAAGTGCTTGCACAGCATGTTGGACTTGGGCAGGTAGCTCTTCTGCTACAGGACAGTTAGGGGTAGTCAATGTCATTACAATATGCACTTCTTTTTTTTCGGCATTGATATTGATTTCATAGATAAGGCCTAGTTCGTAAATATCTACAGGGAGCTCTGGATCGTAGATGGTTTTGAGTGTTTGTATAATTTTTTCTTGAAGCTTTTTTTTAGAACTTGTAGGCATGTGTGCTAGAGTTTTTAAAAATTGATAAATCCATCAGCTTGCGCTTCAAGCTTGGTAAGGTAGTGTTGGTGTGCTTTTACAGCAGCAAGCGTAGGGCTGGCTACTTTTGAGAGTTTGGGCTGCAAAGGGTATACGGCCATGCCTAGGTAGTGAAATATGTCTGTCAAGTGGCTGAGTGCGATAATAGCTCCTTGATGGCCTTTAGAAACGCCTACTAATGCACATTTTTTATGGGTAAAAATGGATCTATCTAGCCCATCTATAAATGCTTTTAATACACCTGGAAATGACCCGTTGTATTCAGGCACTATACAGACTATTTTTTTAGCTATTTGTAGAGGTTGTATGAGTTGATTAAAAATTTCATTTTTTCCTTTATAAGCATACAAGGCTGTTTTAGTAAAGTCGGCTGGCAAATCGGTCAGTTTGAGTAGTTGGGTAGAGATTGCTTTGCTTTTTAGGTAATTGCAATAGTATTCGGCGATTACTTGACTTAAGGAGGAGGGCCGATTGGTAGTAGATAAGACTAAAATCATAGGTTACGATGGATGGGCTGGCTTTGTATTTTGGGAGCTAAAATAGTTTAGCTTAACTAAAATATGCAATGCTTTTATGAAGCAAGCTTATGTTTTATTAGGTATATATGCTAATATTGCTTGAATTAACTATGGCAGATAAAGAATTTATATTTTTATAACTATGCTTCATAATAATATACCACTGACTTTTATTTTAGTAGCTATGACAGTGGCTATTACCTTTTTAGCTTGGCGGGATTTTGTATGGCAAGATTATTTTATGGGTTATCCTTATAGGAGTTATCATTTGGGAGAGTGGTATAGGTCTTTAGCTCATGGCTTTATACATGGTGATTTATTTCATTTGCTATTCAACATGTATACTTTGTATGCTTTTGGCAGGTTTGTAGGCTATGCATTCAATCGGCAATTTGGGGCGAAAAGATTGGATACCAGACAGACAATGGGGCCATGTACTGCTTCTGTTCGAAGGATTGTGTGAACACCCTTCTGCAGGAGAAAGAGTACCTTGATAAGGAAGGCTTGAA
>JBCCHA010000051.1:0-5653 GCA_039028995.1 Bacteroidota bacterium
CATTGACGCATACTGGAGTATAAGTATAACACAAGGCTAATTCGGAGCCATCTTAAGCAAAAGAATGAGAGCAGCTGCTTTTTTAAGTTATCTAAGATCAAATTTACAAAACTTTGCAATTGATGTTTAGTAGTATCTATAAAATTGCTATGATACACTACAGAGTTGGTAAAAAGCAGCTGCTCTCATTCTTTTGCTTAAGATGGCTCCGAATTAGCCTTGTGTTATACTTATACTCCAGTATGCGTCAATGCATGTGTTTTTCAGTTGGCTTTGATGCTGGCAAGGTGCATATGGGTAAGGGGTTTGGTTTTGGGGGCTAGTATTTGTGAGAGAAGGATTGTGCCAAATCTTGTTTATGCGTGACCTGACAAAAAAATCATTTTGAGGGGTATTGCTTAGGTAATTCATATGCATTTTTTCTGATTATGGCATTTTTTTGAAAAGCTTTGTAGTGAATTTGATATGGTTTTAAAGTGTAAATAGATAAATTTTTGTTAAAAAAAGTATAGCTTTGTGTTTTTAAACCCTTTTCAAAAATCTTATGAAACAATACAATTTCTCCCACATAGACATCTGGCCTGTACTAGTAGCAACCATAGTAGTTTTTGGAGCAGATATGCTTTTGCAACGTTTTATAAAAAAACAAAAAATACCTTCTATTATTATTATAGGTTTTCGATTTATAGCCCTATTTGTATTTGCTTGCGGCATCAACCTACTCTCTTTTGATGATCAGATCTTAGTCAATGCCAAAAAAGCCGTACTCACCTGCTTACTCTTTATAGCTCCCTGCTTAGGCTTACAAGCTATAGATAGCAAAAAATCCCTGCTTGAATGGTTTACTCAGCTGGTCTATTATGTCATCGTATTTGTATTGTTAGCCACTGTAAGCGTAGGTTTTAGTCATTTGTTAAAATAGCTTTTTTTTGGATAAATTGTTTACCAACCCACCTCACCACATCAATGATATTTTTAGCCTCATCCAAAAAGAGCAGATGAGGCAACTAGAGAGTATCAATCTTATTGCTTCAGAAAACTTTGTCTCTGAGCGTGTACAAGCTGCTGTAGGGAGCCACTTGACTAATAAATATGCAGAAGGCCTTCCTCGAAAGCGTTACTATGGAGGCTGTAATGTAGTAGATGAAATAGAACAAAGGGCTATTGACTTAGCTAAACAGCTCTTTAAAGCAGAGTGGGCCAATGTACAGCCCCATTCGGGAAGCAGTGCCAACGCTGCCTTAATGCTTGCTGTACTCCAACCTGGCGATCATATATTAAGTTTTGATTTGGCACACGGAGGTCACTTAACCCATGGCTCTCCAGTCAATTTTTCTGGTAAGCTTTACCAAGCCTACTTTTATGGAGTAGACCAAGCTACAGGGCGGGTAGATTATGATACCTTAGCACAAAAAGCCAAAAAGCATGCACCTAAGCTAATTATATGTGGAGCCTCTTCTTATAGCAGAGAATGGGATTATAAGCGTATACGTGCTATAGCTGATGAAGTAGGGGCACTTGTACTTGCAGATATTAGCCATACCGCAGGCCTTATTGCCACTGGCCTATTAAACCACCCATTCCCCCACTGTCATTTCGTCACTACCACCACCCACAAAACTTTACGTGGCCCACGTGGAGGTATGATATTGCTTGGCAAAGACTTTGAGAACCCATGGGGGGTACGTGATAGAAAGGGGCGTTTGAAGCGTATGTCTACCCTATTAGACAGTGCCGTATTTCCAGGTAGTCAAGGCGGGCCACTTATGCATGTAATAGCTGGCAAGGCAGTAGCTTTTGCAGAAGCTCTCTCTCCTGCTTTTACCACTTATTGTAAGCGAATACAGAAAAATGCTCAGGCTATGGCCAAAGCCTTTGCCCAAAAAGGCTTTCATATAATCAGTCAGGGCACTGACAACCACCTTTTACTCTTAGACCTTAGCAATAAAGGACTTACTGGGAAGCTAGCCCAACATACTTTATCTCAAGCTAGTATTACTACCAACAAAAATCTAGTGCCCTTTGACACAAAATCCCCTTTAGTGACTTCTGGCATAAGGGTAGGCACACCTGCTATCACTACACGAGGCTTAAAAGAAGATGATATGCTAGAGATAGTAAATTGGATAGATGCGTTATTACAGCAGCCTGATCATAAAGGTTTAGCTGAAACTATACAGAGGGAGGTGCATGAAAAAATGAATCAATTGCCTCTTTTTGTAGATATATTACGCTAATAAGCTATTGGGAAAGCGACTATTGTGAATAGGATAGCTTGCTAGATATGGCTTAACCTTGCTTGGATCATGCTTTTTTATCTGCTTTGGAAAATTTACTTCCTTTAGGAATTGACGTGTTTACTTTGCGTTTAAAGCTTTACAGACTTCTTTACTATACCTACAGTTATTAAGACAATCCTAGGCAATTTTTTTAGTTGCTTTTCCGCATTTGGTTTGAATATTAATTTGTATTTATTTCCGCTATGTTGCATACATTCTTTTTTGTACCTCTTCCCATGTATACGTTCTTTTGTCTTTCATAGATTCATCATAGAGCTTAACATCTTCATACATTTCGAGCTCATCGAGCAATTTTTCCCATATTTTTAAAGGTACCAAGACTTTTTTTGATTGTCTTTTCTATCTGTAATAATTTCTACAGCCATAATTTATGCATTAAAAATCTTAAAAATACATTTAGGCTTTATGTAAGTCAAGGACTACAAAGGGGCTTTTCCGAACTAATACTAATCGGGAAGGCTTTAAGTAGTGCTTATCTATTTGATATGACAAGGCTATGTATGTGTGATTACATATGAAAATTTGCAATGCTATTTTAGTCTGTGAGGCTGCTCACTACAATGTGTAGCTTTTCTATTGGGCCAATGAATATAAAGTATTTTTTTTAACCATTGGTATCAAGTCACCTAGCGCACATGATTTTTGAAATCCCTCAGTCATGTTTTTTAATGCAATGAGGCCTTTTTGCATCTCTTCTTGCCCGACTATACCTACCCAAGGTATATTTTTTTTCTTGGCATAGCTGAGTGCTTTTTGTAAGCGATGGCCTGCAGGATATATTTCGCTAGCTATGTGTGCTTCACGTAGTTTTTTTAAATGAAGTAAACAGGGTGTTTCTTCTTTTGTTCCAAGTGGGATAAGTAGCAATGCTGTGCTGGAAAGAATATGTTTAGGGAGTAGTTTTTTTTCTTCTAAGACTTGATAAAGCCTATCTAGGCCAAAAGAAAGGCCTATGCTAGGTATGGGGTGAAGACCAAAAAGGGTAGTGAGTTGGTCATACCTACCTCCACCTGCTATGCTTGTTGAGGTGCCTTGCACTTTCACTTCAAAAATAGTACCTGTGTAGTAGTCTAATCCTCTAGCTAGAGTAGGGGTAAAAGCAATAAGGTCTGCTGACATTTGCATAGCTTGGAGATAACTGTGTATTTTTTCTAAGTCAGCAATAGCCTGACGACTTGCTTCATGGGGGTGGAGGTGTTTTTTTAAAAGCTGTATACCCTCTTCGAGGCTACTTTCAGCAGCAAATAGCCAATTGATGTGCTGAATTTGGCTTTTGGTAAATCCTGCTTTGTGAAGCATTGCTATTACTTTTTCTTGCCCTATTTTGTCTAGTTTATCTAATATTCTGCATAGGGTAATTTCTTTTTCAGGTGCATTGATTTGGTGGGATAGGGCTTTGAAGATCAGGCGGTGATTAAGTGCTATGGTAACTCTTTCTAGTGTTAGTTTATTTGCTATTTGGCCTATCATAGTTAGCATTTCTGCTTCACAGATTAGGGAGTTACTACCTATGATGTCTATATCGCATTGATAAAATTCTCTATATCTATTTTTTTGAGGTTTTTCCGCACGCCATACAGGCTGTATTTGAAAGCGTTTAAAGGGCAGGGATAAAGTATGTCTATGGGTAGCTATGTAGCGTGCTAAAGGAATGGTAAGGTCATAACGGAGTCCTTTTTTAGTAATTTTAGGCAAAAGGGCTTTATAGCCTTTTTGATAATCTTGGAGGCTAACTTTATCCAAAAAGTTTCCGGAGTTTAGTATTTTAAACAAAAGCTGTTCACCTTCGTCTCCATATTTATCAGTAAGTACATCTAAGTGCTCTATAGCTGGGGTCTGCATGGGCAAGAAACCGTATTGTTTAAACTGTGTTTCGAGTATATGAATAATATATTTTCTTTTGAGCATGACTTCTGGGCTAAAATCATGGATGCCGGCAATTTGTGTGGGTGAGGTGGACATATTTGCGGATAGGTAAGATGGGGTAGTTCAATGTGCTTTTTGCTTTATTGGGTAATTTTTTGATGGATAGCTTCTTTTTTTAGGCTTTTTGGTTGGGTTGGGTTGATGGGGTTGCTTTTTGAGGTGGTGTATGATGATGATGGCGGATGTGCTGAGTATGATGCTTAATGCTAATGTGGCTTCTAGGGTATAGGATTGCTTTTTTGGTGTGGCGAATTGGCTTTGGGTTTGGGGGGTTTGAGGTTTTGATTCTTGTACTTTTTGTGTGGGTTGGGTGTGTGTGTGGGGTGCTGATGGTTGGCTTTGGGTTTGGGGGGCTTGAGGGGCTTTTTGGTGTACTTGTTGTGTGGGTTGGTTGGGTGCTGATGGTTGGTTTTGGGGTTGGGGGGTCTGAGCTTGTAATTCACGCAGGTGTTGGGAGAGTATTTTTTGGGCGTTACTCTCGCTAGCTAGTAGTTCTTCTGGTGTGTGATTTGGGCTTAGATGAAACCATTGTACACTGAATATGGGGTTGTCTTGACAAGGTGTGCTTGCAGATGGGGAATCATTTTCAGCAAAAGATATAGATGCTAATTTATCAGATATGAGCTTGGATAGGTCTTCAGGCTGTAATTGATTATCCTTAGCTAGTATATTTATTAAATGGCTTACAAGTTTATCTTTATGTTTGTCCCATTGTTTGGCAAGTAGCTGATCTACGCAACTGGGGCATATATTGTAGGTTTCAAAATATGCCCCAGTTGCGTAGTCGTAGGAGAAACAGCATGTGCCTGGATCAGAGATTTCATGATTACAATTGTCACATATGATATGTCTTCCGACATATTTATCACTCACCTCCTCCAGCTTGAGGCATGTCATTTCATTTTTTTTGCCTCTATGCATGACAAATACCTTGTAGTTAATGGCATTTATATATTCTAATCTTACCACAGGCACTAGGCATTCTTGACCTTGTGGGTGGGAAGTCAAGAGGGGGCTTTGGGACTGATTGAGCTGAGGGTGTGATTCATTCACCTGTTTTATTTTTTTATTGATCTGTTGGCAGAGGGCTTGTTGCACCTTACTACTATTGCTGGCTGGTGAGTCTTCTGCCTTACCATCCCATTGTACACTAAATATGGAGTTGGCCTGACAAGGTATGTCTACGGATGAAAAGTCATTGGCTGGCAAAGATATAGGTGCGGCCCATTCAAAAATCATTTTTAGTAGTTTGAGTTCTCCTGGCTCATTCTCAAGGAGGTAATGGTCTAAATAGGTTATAATTTGGTCTTCATGTTTGTACCATTCTTTGGCAAGGGCAAGTATATGGAAAAGGTAGCAGTTTAGGCATACATTATGGTTGACAAACCTATTTTGATAGTCAGGTCTATATGTGCCGTAGTCATAGG
>JBCCHA010000052.1:0-5615 GCA_039028995.1 Bacteroidota bacterium
AGATATATTATGCAAGAAAGTAGATATCTCCTATATAAAAGGAACTTTCTAAATACAATGAAGTATTGCGATGAGTGTTATAGATTTTTGAATGTGTAGTGTAGGCTGATCTTTGTTTAATTTTTTCAATAATCTTCAGCAAGTTATAAGTACTAGCGCCTATTGTTATATCATGCTGTTCAAGTTGATATTTGTAATTATTGATTAAAGATTTAGAATTGTTGCTTAGGTAATGAAATCTAGAAATAACTTGATCATTTAGGCCAATTTCAATAGTGTGTCTTTTTTTATCTAAATCGCTAAGTGATTTAGGCGAAATAGATGAAACTTTTTTTTGTCTTTTAGCCAAACCTCTAGTTGTATGCGCATGAAATAACGTAAGGTTGCTTATAATGGTGACAAGAAAAAAAAAGTATTTTTTTTTATTCATTTGATTTTTTGAAGGCTATGAAGTTTACAAAGATACAAGTTAAATTTTCTTTATTATTGTGTATCTTTGCAGAAATTTGAGCGAAAGACGAGATTCGAACTCGCGACCCTCACCATGGCAAGGTGATGCTCTACCAGCTGAGCTACTTTCGCTTATGGGGTGAATACCTGTGCGAAAATATATATTTATTTAGATAAAAGGTAATATTTGAAGCAAAATTGGTGAATTCATTTTAATTTGATTAATGAGGGATTGCTTATTTGGCATATTGAAGAAAAAATTTATGGTATACAGAAATAATATGGTAAAAAGATGGATAGTTTTGTTTTTATGCTTTTCTTTGAAAGCTACTTATGCAAAGCATGATGAAGATCCTATTATGGGGCATTTGGCTAATTCGTATGAATGGCACTTTGCTACTATAGGGCAAAAGCATATCACTTTGCATTTACCTGTGATAGTATACAAAAAGGATAGTGGTTTGCATGTTTTTTCTTCTAAAAATTTACGAAATGCGGATCATCAGGTTGTGCCTTACAAGGGGTTTATACTGAAAAATCAAAAGGTGGTGAGCTTGGATGGCACTAAAGTGTATGATATTTCCATTACTAAAAATGTGGCTTCTATGCTACTGAGCCTGCTTATTCTACTGCTTGTATTTTTAAGTCTAGCGGGGTACTATAGGCGTAATCAAGGGGGTTCTCCTCGTGGGGGGTGGGTGATATTGGCTTATTTGATAGACTTGGTGCGTAACGATATTGTAAAACCAAATATTGACCAGGCACATAGGTCGCGTTTCACGCCTTATTTGCTTACTTTATTTTTCTTTATTTGGATCAATAACTTTATGGGTCTGCTCCCTGGTGGGGCTAATGTGACTGGTAATGTGTCTGTGACGTTTGTGTTAGCTTTTTTTGCTTTTTTACTTACTAATCTGAATGGTTCTTCCTACTATTGGAAGCATATTTTTTATCCATCTGGCGTACCTAAATGGGTAATGCCTATTTTAGTCCCCATAGAGTTTTTAGGTATTTTTACTAAGCCTTTCACTCTCATGCTACGTCTTTTTGCGAATATGCTAGCTGGTCATCTGGTCTTACTTAATATTATTTGCCTCATATTTGTATTAAATAGTATATTAGCCCCCATAATTAGTGTACCATTAGGCACTTTCATGTTCATGATAAAGCTTGTAATCGCATTTTTTCAAGCTTACATTTTTGTCTTTTTATTAGCAAAATACCTAGGTGCAGCTAGTCATACTAAGTCTGTAAAAAACATAGACAGCACAATTGAATAATCTTTTATCACATTTTTTTAAAAATTATGGAATATATCGCAAAAGCAGCCGCAGCAATAGGAGTAGGTCTTATTATTTTAGCTGTAGCTTATGGCATGGGAAAAACGGGAAAAGCTGCTATGGAGGCTATTGCTAGACAACCCCAGTCTTCTGACAAAATTACTGGTGCCATGATTGTAGTGCTTGGTCTTATAGAAGGTGCTGCACTTTTTGGTATTATAGTTTGCCTACTTATTGTAGTAAGATCGTAAAACTTGGCTTATGAATGCTTTATTTGAGTTTGAGTTTGGATTGGTATTTTGGCAGTTTATCATCTTGGTTACTGCTTTTGTGATACTGGGCAAATATGCATGGAAGCCTATACTTGGCTTTATAGAAAAACAGGAGAAGGCGTATGCTAAAGCATCAAAAGAGGCGAAAGATCAGCAGCGGCTTGCAGTTACTTTGTCAAAACAAAATCAGCAATTGTTACAAATGGCTGAAAAAGAAAAAAAGGCTATTTTACAGCAAGCATTGGCAGAAAAAAAAACATTGCTTCGTCAGGCGGAGTTGGAGGCTACTCAGGTGAAGGAGGATATGCTTCAGCAGGCGCAAAAAGATATGCTACAAGAGAAACAAGAGATGATCAAGGTGCTAAAACAGCAAATAGGTATACTTACTATACAAGTAGCGGAAAAGCTGTTGCAAAGGGAGCTAGATCAAAAAAATAAGCAAGATGTGTTATTACAAACCCTTATCAACCAGGCCAGCCAATCACCAAAAGCTTTGTGCAGGGTTAAATAGGTCTTGCAAAAATGCATAACTCATTTTATTTTTGACTTTCAATTTATACCATTATGATTTATTCTCTAAAAAAAATCACTTTCTTTTCAGCTTTAGCAGTGTCTTTAAGCATGGCAAATCATTATGCTGCCCATAGTCAACCCGAAAGTACATTGCAAGATGTTTCTTCAATTGCTCAGCAACCTCAGGAAAAGAAATCTGGATTGTCTTGGAAAAAATTAGGGCTTTTGATAGCGCCTGGATTGCTTAATTCCACAGTTGCTTTTATTTTGAATTTATGCGTTTTTAAAGGTTTCGAAAATGCGGTGATAATACTACTACTGTATTTTTTAATTCCATTACTGATTACGGGTTTAGTGACTTACTTTACGCTGGTGTATAAAGTGCCTTTTGATAATAAAAAATGGCGTACTACAGGATTGATAGTGGCTCATATCATAATGGAAGCTTTAATTATTGGTGGCATGTTTTGCTTAGAAGAATTTCTTCATTTCCCCTCAGAAGGTAAGTGGTATGCTATTGATCCAAGTGATGGTTTTATGTTTTCAATAGTTGGGCTTTGGCGTATACCCATAATGGGTGTTGTGACTTACCTTTTATTTGGTAAAAGTAAGCCTGAAGAAGAAAAGCAAACAGAAAATCAGGTAGAAGAGATGCAACCACAAACAGCTCAATTAGGCTAAATGAATTTTTTATGCCTAATATAGCGGATACTTATGCACAAACCCTTTACCAAATAGCCAGCCAGTCATTACATTTGGCTCAGGTCTATGAAGACATTAGTAATTTACGCTTGGCATTTAAAAAAGAGAAAAAAATCAATGCTTTTATACTGAATCCCACTATTAATAAGGCTCGTAAACAAGCTTTTTTACATGGTGCACTAAAGGCGTATACCCATCAAAAGACTTTAGATTTTGTGCTTTTTGTCATAGCGAAAAATCGATTTGAACATTTGGCAAGTATTTTTGAGTCTTTCCTGAATCTGTATAAAAAAAACCACCATATACAACCTGCGCATGTTACAGTAGCTCAAGCCCTCAATGCATCTACTAGAAACCAATTTAAGATGCTTACTACAAAACTGACGGGCCATAGCCAGGTGGAACTTGTAGAAGAAGTAAACCCCTCGCTTTTAGGCGGTTATATCTTACGTGTAGCAGATAAGCAAATAGATGCAAGCTTGGCTAGGCAACTCAAGCGATTAATCCATTTAGTACATTATAATTATGCATAATACCTCTCGTCCAGAAGAAATTACTTCTGCGCTTCAAAAAGCCTTTGAAGGGTTTTCTACCGATACTTCTTTTGAAGAAATAGGTACTGTGCTACAAGTAGGAGATGGGGTCGTGAATATATATGGACTTACCAAAGTCGGCATTGGCGAGCTTGTCCTTTTTGAAAATGGCGTCCAGGCCTTAGTCCTTAATATAGAAGAAAACGCTGTAGGGGCAGTGGTGTTGGGAGAAGACCATATGCTCAAAGAGGGCGATACTGTACGTAGCACAGGCAAGATATGCTCGCTAAAGGTAAGTGAGGATATGATAGGCCGTGTGATTGATACATTGGGCAGGCCGATAGATGGCAAAGGGGAGATAAAAGGGCCTTATTTTGAGATGCCTGTAGAGCGTAATGCCCCAGGTGTAATTTATAGGCAGCCTGTCAATGAACCGCTACAAACTGGCATCAAAGCTATTGATACTATGATACCTATAGGTAAGGGCCAACGTGAGCTGATCATCGGAGACCGTCAGACTGGAAAAACGACCATAGCCTTAGATACTATTATCAGCCAGAGGAAACTATTTGAGCAGGGCAAACCTATCTATTGTATATATGTAGCTATAGGCCAAAAAGCATCTACTATAGCCCACTTAGTCGCTACTTTAAAAAAGCATGGTGCAATGGACTATACTACTATAGTAGCTGCATCAGCTTCTACCCCAGCCCCACTTCAGTTTCTAGCTCCTTTTGCAGGTACTGCTATAGGAGAATATTTCAGAGATACCGGCAGAGATGCGCTTTTGGTGTACGATGATTTATCTAAGCAGGCTACTGCGTATAGGCAAATCTCTTTGTTACTTCGTAGGCCCCCAGGACGTGAAGCCTATCCAGGAGATGTGTTTTATTTGCATTCACGCCTTTTAGAAAGAGCTGCTAAAATCAATGCTACGGATGAGATTGCCCAAAAAGCCAATGATTTGCCTCATGCTTTAAAAGGAAAAATAAAAGGCGGAGGCTCCCTTACTGCTTTGCCTATTATAGAAACTCAAGCAGGAGATGTATCTGCCTATATCCCTACCAATGTCATCTCTATTACTGATGGCCAAATATTTTTAGAAAAAAACCTCTTTAACGCAGGTATACGTCCTGCTATTAATGTAGGCATATCCGTTTCCCGTGTAGGAGGCAGTGCACAAATCAAGCCTATGAAAAAAATAGCAGGCAGGCTCAAGCTTGATCAAGCTCAGTTTCTAGAGCTAGAAGCCTTTGCTCAATTTGGTACAGACCTAGATGCCAATACACAGCTCATCATTGATAGAGGAAGAAAAAATCAAACTATCCTTAAACAAGGCATCTATAACCCCATGCCAGTAAGTCATCAAATAGCCATTATCTATGCCTCTACAAAAGGCTATCTAGACCAAGTGCCTTTAGAGCAAGTGGTTAATTTTGAAAAAGAATATTTGAAAGTCCTCTCTACCCAGCACCCTGAGGTGTTAGAAAACATCAACCAAGGCCTCTTAGGCAAAGAAGAAATGGATTTATTAGCCCAAAAGGCTATCCAAGTAGCTAAGTCTTATGCCTCTCAATAAATAGGGAGTTTGCCAAACTTAAAAATCTATAGCCAATAAGCTATCCATTGCCATAAAAAAACAACCCATGCTGTATACCGTACACTACCCACTAGGTTTAGCGTGGTCAAGCAAGCACTTGACGTGCCTGCTTGACGCTTACGCACCCCCCTCAAACAAAATCATAAATGTAGTCCCAGTACCCTCACCAGCAGACTCTACATCAATCAAAGCCCCCATCTTAGCCAATGCCTCTTTGATAAAAGGCAAACCAATACCGGTACCATCTCTACGCTTATTCCCCTCA
>JBCCHA010000053.1:0-5541 GCA_039028995.1 Bacteroidota bacterium
TAGTTGTATTTTTGGGGCTGGTATGACTGTGGGGTGTGGCATTGATGGATGAAGCAGATAGGGCAAGGCTTACAAGTGCCAAATGAAGTATTGAAATGCTTTTTGGAATGAATTTTGTCATGATATGTATTGAAATTACAAGACAATATTAATCATTTTGCCTTGTATTAGAATTGTTTTTTTAGGGGATTTGCCTTTAAGCCATTTGGCGAGTGCTTCAGCTTGCAGGGCTTGTTGTATAATGGTTTCTTTAGTAGCAGAGGTGGATATAGTAAGTTTGGTACGTACTTTGCCATTGATGGCTATGGGGTAGGTGATGGATGAGGTGGTCAGGTAAGCTGGGTTATGCTGGGGGTATTTGGCTAGTGCGATGCTTTGTGTGTGGCCCATGAGGTGCCATAACTCTTCTGTTATATGTGGGGCAAAAGGGGCGAGTAGGGATAGAAAGTCTTGTAGTATGGCACGTTTGTTACATTTTAAGCGTATAAAGTCATTCAGGCCTATCATCATATTGCTTATGGCTGTATTGAATGTATAGCGTGCTATGGATTCTTTTACTTGTTGGATAGTGCGGTGCAGGGCTTTGTGCTCATCTTGACTGGGGGCTTGCTCACTGATGGAAAAATTGCCTTCTTGGTTATGAAATAGCTGCCATACTTTTTGTAAAAATCGGTATACGCCTTCTATGCTCTGTGTACTCCAGGGCTTGGATTGGGCTATGGGGCCTAAAAACATGAGGTATAGGCGGAGGGTGTCTGCTCCATAAGCGGCTATTACTTCATCTGGGGTGATGGTGTTATACTTAGATTTAGACATTTTTTCTACTTCTTGGCCACAGTGGTATTGGCCATTTTCTAAGATAAAAGTGGCGTTTTCAAATTCTTTACGCCATTTTTTGAAGGCTTGTATGTCTAATATGCCTTTTTTTACCAGGCTGATGGCTACGCGTAGTGGGGTAGTATCGTATTGGTGTCGCAGTCGGTGGCTTACAAATTGATTCGTGTTTTTGATACGGTATACAAATTGGGATACGCCTTGTATCATGCCTTGATTAATGAGCTTTTTAAAGGGCTCTTGTAAGCTGATTAGGTCGAGGTCATATAGGAATTTGGTAAAGAAACGGGCGTATATCAAGTGTCCTGTAGCATGCTCTGCTCCACCTATATATAGGTCTACTTCTTTCCAGTAATCTAGGGCTTGTTGGCTTGCTAGGTTTTGTGGATTATTTGGATCTGTATAGCGTAAAAAATACCAACTGGAACCTGCCCAAGATGGCATGGTGTTGTATTCTATAGGATGGCCTTCGGCGGTTTGCCAGTTGCTGGCACGGGCTAGGGGGGGCCTGCCTTTTTCGTCTGGTTTATAGGCACTAATGTTGGGAAGGGTGAGGGGTAGATCTGCTTTTTGAAGGGCTTTGGCGACTCCTTGTTTATAGTATATGGGAAAGGGCTCACCCCAGTAGCGTTGTCTACTAAATATGGCATCGTGTAGCTTGTAGTGGACTTTGGTTTTACCTATGTGGTTTTTTTTAAGTTGCTTTATGATTATTTCATTGGCTTTTTCTACAGATAGTTGATTGAGAAAATGGCTGTGTATCAGGGTGCCTTGTTTGCTTTCATAAGCTTTGTTTGCAATATCTATTTTTTCGAGGGGCTTGATGACTTGTTTGATGGGTAGGTTAAAGTGGGTGGCAAAGGCATGATCGCGACTGTCATGGGCAGGTACGCCCATTAGGGCACCTGTGCCATATGCTGCAAGTACATAGTCGGTGACCCATATGGGCAATTTTTCTTGGGTAAAGGGGTGTATGGCATATACTCCTGTAAAGATGCCTGATGTGTTTTTGGTTTGATTTGGTGCAGGCATTTCACTTTTGGCTAGATAGGCTTTGAGCTTTTTTTGAAAGTGGGTTAATGGGGCTTGGGTGTCATCTTCTTGCAGTTGGGTAAGAGTGTCAACTATGGGGTGTGTAGGACTTATTGCTATATAGCTGGCTCCAAAAATGGTTTCTGGCCTGGTGGTAAATATGTGGATGTGTGGTGCTTTTTGAAGGTGGGTGGCAAATGTGATTTGTGTGCCTATGGACTTGCCTATCCAATTTTTTTGTACGGTCTTAATAGCATCTGGCCAGTCTAGTTGATCTAAGTCAGCTAAAAGTCGATCTGCATAGGCTGTGATGCGGAGGCTCCATTGTTGCATTTTTTTCTGTATCACAGGGTGTCCTCCTCGTTCAGATAGGCCTTGTTTTACTTCACTATTGGCTAGTACTGTACCTAGGGCAGGGCACCAGTTTACAATAGTTTCTGATAGGTAGGCGAGTCTGTACTGATGGAGTATGTTTTCTTTTTGTGGTTCAGACATGCCTTGCCATGCTTGTGGGGTAAATGTGGGGAGGTCTTTATGGGTACTAGCTTGAAGGCCTATATTGCCTTTTTCTTCAAAAATGGCTATTAGCTTGGCTATAGGTTCTGCACGATTGGTGGCTAGGTTATACCAGGAGGCAAAGAGTTGTAAAAAAATCCATTGTGTCCATTGATAATAGGCAGGATCAGCTGTGGATATTTCTCTAGACCAATCAATGGCTAAACCGAGTGCTTTAAGTTGTTTTTTATATTGGGTGATGTTTTTTTGGGTGGTAATAGCTGGGTGCTGACCGGTTTCTATAGCATATTGTTCAGCGGGTAGGCCAAAAACGTCAAAGCCCATGGGGTGTAGCACATTGTATCCGTGGCTTTTATAATAGCGTGCTAAAATGTCTGTAGCTACATATCCTAAGCAGTGCCCTACATGCAGACCGTTTCCAGAGGGATAGGGAAACATGTCTAAAATGTACATTTTTTGTTTTTTGGGGTCTTGCTTAGCTAAAAAGGTGGCTTGTTTAGCCCAGTGTGCTTGCCATTTTTTTTCGATTTGTAAAAAGGAATACGGCGGTTTGGCTCCCATAGTTGAAGGTGTGTATAACTTAATGAAAGAGAGGGTTATTTGAGTAGTTTCTTCCCTTTGAGTAGGTTGTGCATAGCTGTGATTTGATAGGGTTCAGCAAAAATTTTATGTGGGAAATGAATCAGGTGTCCTTTGGATATGAATAGGGTAAAATAGTCTTTGCCTTTTTTGACATGGGTAATTTGCTTCCATGATATGGGCATGCCGTGTTTCGGACTTAGCATCATGACAATTTGTTGACTGTTAATTTGGTACATGGCACGCTCAAATAGCATTTTGCTTTCTGCTAGTTGGGTGACTGCGTAAAATTGTATTAACCAGAATATTAAGTAGCCTATTAATAGGATACTGGGGGTGATAGCCCATAGGCTTTTGGTATACAAAAATAGGCCTACTCCTATACTAATTAGCAGTAGGGGTACCCACCATTGTTGGCGTAATACGTTTGAGAAGGCGAGGCGGACATATTTTTTTTTAGGGAGTCCAAATTTTTTGGTAGTAATGGTCATATTATTGGGTATTTGGTTGACACAAACATACATTTTTTTTGTAAAAAATGAGATGAAATTGAAAGCTTAATCATTTTTTAAGGTGCTATTTTTCTCTAGTATACACTAAAATATCTGCAGTTAAATTTCCGTCTTGGCTTTCTTGAGCTATCTTGCCTAGCTGGGCATTGGGGTCTAGTAGTTGTTCTATTAGCTGCGGTTTAGAGTTTGATACTGGTTTTATATTTTGATTAAGGTTTAATACTGGTCCTGTTATATCGGCATTAAGGTCTAATGGTTGTTGTGCTATTATCTTGGTTTTAGGATCTAGTGGTTTATGATATTTCTTATTTTTTAGGTAGGATTTATGCCAGTGGGATGCTTTATAGTCGGAAAATAGTTGCTTTAATTCAGGATTTTGCGCTGCGTCAACTTGTGTGCGTAAAAAATGTAAAACTTCATTTATGGTGTACTTACTGCTTAGTTGAATGGTGTATTTATGCTTATATTTTTCTGCTTCTTTTTTGCTCCCGTTATAAAAGGTACATGTAACATTTTTAGGGAATCGATTTTTATCTTCTAAGTAGGTAGCATAACAGTTACTTAAAGGTATATACACAGGAAAAAATGCAAGGCCATTTTTTAGTTTCATTACTTTTTTACTATCTGTAGAGTTCGGTGCTTTGTCAGCTTGTTTTTCTTTTTTGTTTATTTGTGCCTTTTTCACAGTTGCTGGATTACTATCTTTTTTATCAGCTTGTGTGAGAGAATTGCTGTATATTTTATAGGCACCAGGTGCTGTGGTCTCGAAGCTAAGGTTCAATTTGCTTTCTGATAGATGTCCGGGGAATTGTATTTTTTCTTGGGAAATGGGGTCAATAGTGTAAAATTCTTGCTCATTTTTTGTGCAAAGCTCATGAATTGCATTTAGATCATTGGGCTCTACAGTGCATTCTACAAAGGGAGTGCAGGACTCAGACTTAAGATCATCCACTAATGAATATTTATATCTTGGCATGGCAAAATCAAGTATCATATTAGTGATCTCGTTTGGTATATGTAGTTGCTTATTTTCTAGGCAAGTTTGCCTTATAGCTTCTGCAAAACGTTTTTTTAGGTATGGATATAGATTTATGTGTCCCCCTTTGTACATAGGCATAATTTTATGGTTCTCTAGTTTTAAACCTTGTGTTTCTAGGTATTGAACTAGTTCCACCTTGCCACTTTCGCAGGCAGATTTCATGTGAGCGTAGTATAGGTTTAAGCCTTGGGCGCTTAGGTATTTAATCACTTTGAGGCTACCATTTTCGCAGGCATGGTCCATTTCAGCGAAGCTTGGTGCTAATCTTTGTGTTTCTACCAAATCTCGAACTATCTCTAGGTTGTTTTTATCACAAGCTTGTGTGAGGGCTTGAAATTTTTGTGTTAAGTAGTCAGCTACGTTTGCTTTGGCATCGTACATGTATATCCTTTGTAACTTTAACCCTTGTGCATTTAGGTATTTAACCAGTTTGAGGTGGCCACTTTTGCAGGCATTACTCATGTGAGTGTCATCTAGTTTTAAACCTTTTTTTACTAAATATTTAACTAAGTCTAGGTGACCATTTTTGCAGGCATGGTTCATTTCAGAGAAACCTGGTTGTAAGCCTTTTTTTTCTACTAAGTCTTTGACTTGCGCTAAGTTGCCTTCTTTACAAGCTTGTGCGAGGGCTTGAAAGTTTTCTTTTAAGTACTTAAATAGGTCTGTGTGGTTATTGTTTTTAGCCTCTTGTAGGTAATAACTATTTATTGTTAAACCTTGAGCGCCTAAGTACTTGACTAGTGAGAGGTGGCCATTTTCGCAGGCTTTTCTTAGGTTATATTGGCTTGGGTTTAAGCCATTTTCGTTTTCTACTAAATATTTAACTAAGTCTAGGTGGCCATTTTCGCAGGCCTTTTCCATGTGCTCTGGCTTTAGTGCTAAGCTTTTTTTTACGAAGTATTGAACTAAGTTGAGGTGGCCACTTTTGCAGGCATTACTCATGTGAGTGTCATCTAGTTTTAAACCTTTTTTTACTAAATATTTAACTAAGTCTAGGTGACCATTTTTGCAGGCATGGTTCATTTCAGA
>JBCCHA010000054.1:0-5516 GCA_039028995.1 Bacteroidota bacterium
ACTCTATCTTTACCTGCAAGAAGGAGGACACCTGGCTAAAGGCACTAGGCTAGCTGAAGAAGTAGCTAAAAAAGCCTCAAGCAAGATAGCTAAAGGTAGCAAGCTAATACAAAACCCATATAAAAATGTAGACCACCTTATTGAAAGTGCAGGCAAACTCGAACGCAAATTTGGAGGCGAGATGCAAGGCCTTATAAAAGGCAATGCAAATCATATTTTTCACAACCTAGCCCAAAAGCATGGTGCTATAATTCAGGTTAGTGAAAAAGGAGTCCCTTTTTTTAAATATGGTGACACCTGGGTACACCTAACAAGTTCAAGCCAAAAAATACCTACTATTAGAATCAATAAAGCAAAAAAAATATTTAAAATAAGAGTGCAATGATAGAAAAACTAATTAAAGAGTATGGAGATCCCAATGATGTATTCGCTATGGTAGGGAGGGGTAAGTACAACAAAAAAGTAGCTAGATCCTATTTAGAAAAATACTTTCTGCCAGAAAAGGACTATCTAAAAAAGTGGAAGCCTATAGAAAATACTATTTTCCAAAACCAAGACAAATCCCTGCCTGAAATGGTATTTCAAGATCATTTTGACTTACTAGGCTTTTTAGGGGGCTGCTTGTTTCAACAAAAATACTTTGAAACCCTACAAGCTTGTATGCAAGCCCTTGGTGACCAACATCTTGTCATCATCCACAAGCCTATACTGCATGAAGACATCCCCCCTTTGAGAATGATCTATCCCTCATCTATTACTTGGAGTGAAATGATGAGTGGCAACTATATTTCATATATTATTTGTGAAAGTTCTTTGGATGATTACTTTGTTTTTAGCGAAAGCGGTCTGTGGGGTAAATATGCTTGTACAGACTACTACGATCCAAATGATAACAATATGACAGAGCTAAATGTGATAGGTTTTCAACCTGCCTACAACGCTATTTTTAAGAAGCACTTTAAGCCCCTGCAAGAAGAAGAAATGAAAAAACGCCTACCACCCCTGTACAAGAACCGCTGTAAATGGTATATTTAAGACACAGCAAATATCATAATAGATTGGCAAAAAAGCCTCATCTGGAAAAAGCTTATGCGTATCAAAAAGCATGAGAAGCCTTCTTTAAAAAACTCGGCAGGCTCCCTACCCCAGCTGAAGCACTAGCAGAAGGCGTCAAGTTGATGAAAAAATATCAATTACCTATTTACTATACCACCCCTTAAACCTATGCCACTTAAATACTAAACAGGCATAATAGCTTTTAAACCTTGATTTTACACTTTGGGATACTGCCAATTTGTGAGTCAATTGCGCACTTATTTGCTTTTGAAATAGAACCGTTTTACCTTGCAATTTGTAACTGCGACTTACAAATTGCAAGGTAATTTATGACAAGAACTACTTTTTTAGCACAAATTAAAAATCAATTTTTCGTCACGCCTATTGTGGCCCTTTTAGGTCCCCGCCAGTGTGGAAAGACCACTTTGGCTAAGCAATATGCAGAAAATTTACATCGCCAAAAAGAAGCGATCACATTTTTTGATCTGGAAGATACTTTTGACTTAATGCGATTAGAAAACCCTAGACTCACTCTAGAGTCTCTTTCTGGGCTTATTATTATTGATGAAATACAAAAACGGCCAGACCTTTTTCCTATTTTAAGAGTATTGATAGACAAAAACCGTGCAAAGCAACGCTATCTAATCTTAGGAAGTGCCTCTCGTGAACTGATTAAACAATCTTCAGAAACCCTAGCGGGCAGAATAGGTTACATAGAATTGACGCCTTTTCAAACATCGGAAACCAATCAAATGGAACGACTATGGCTAAGAGGAGGTTTTCCCCCTTCTTATTTGTCGGTTAGTCAGCCCAAAAGCCGTGCTTGGCGAAAAGCTTACATCAAAACTTTTTTAGAACAGGATATTCCTGCGCTTGGCTTCAACATTCCGGCTAACCAATTAAGAAGATTTTGGACTATGATAGCACATTATCATGGTCAAATTTTTAATGCAAGTCAATTAGGCCGCTCGCTTAACCTCTCACACAATACCATAAAAAAATATCTTGACTTATTAACTGGTACTTTTATGATACGTACATTAAAGCCCTGGCATGAAAACATTAAAAAACGACAAGTTAAATCACCCAAAATATACTTTAGAGATTCAGGTATTTTTCATGCCCTGATGCGCATTACAGAAAAAAAAGAATTGTTGTCAACGCCCTATTTAGGTGCATCTTGGGAAGGGTTTGTGCTAGAAGAAGTGATAAGAGCACATATGCCTGAAATCGATGAGCATGATTGTTATTTTTGGTCCACCCAATCTGGGGCTGAATTAGATTTGCTAATAGTGTCATCAAATCAAAAAATAGGCTATGAATTTAAATACCAGGATGCCCCGAAAATAACCAAGTCTATGCGGATAGCATTAGAAGATCTTCAGTTAAGTAAGCTTACAATTATTTATCCAGGTACTAAAAGCTTTCAAATGGATGAAAAAATATTTCTTACCAATATTGCTGAACTGCTACAAAAGCCTAAAAAGCTAATTTAAAAAAGGTCTTTTATTGGCTTTATTAAAAGGCAAGCATTGTATTTGGTGCGGTAACCAATAAGCGATTTTTCTTCTATTTTTAAGAATTTTTATAGGGTGCTAAAAGGACTTGCTTACTTTAACAGATAGCTTATGTCTAGCGTAGCATGGCAAGCACGTATGGGCAAAATGTGTGTTTTAGAAGCACTACAGGGGCTTTTTTGGGTTTGTAACTGCTTTGGGTGCTTCAATAGGATGAGAGAGGCAGATCCAAAAAACACAAATGTTTGTAGAAATTATAGCTTTAGCTTTAAAAAATACTATTTTTAGCATACTAATTAAACTTTTTTAATCTTTTTATTTATGGAATCGGTAGTTATTGCAGCTTTTGTAGGATTTTTACTCATCAATCTAGGGCTAGGCCTTTATCAAGGCAGGCATGTAAATACAGTAAATACCTATATATGGGGCAAGCGTTTTAGTACAGGCGAGCTTATTCTTACCCTAACAGGTACAGTTATTGGGGCAAGCTATTTCGTCTGGTTAAGAGGTGGATCTCATTGGGGAGGTGGTACCCTTTTTTTATTTACTACAGGTGTAAGTACTACATCAGTTATAGCTACATGGTATATTTTTCCCAAGCTACGCCAACATAAAAATTGGTATACTTTAGGAGACATCGCTTTTCAAAAAACCGGTAGCCATTATGCACAAACAGCCATAGACGGAATTGGTTTAATTAGTTTGGTGATTTTGCTGAGTGCACAGTTGGCGGCTTTGCGCAATATTACAGGTCTTTTGGGGTTAACAGATAGTAAGGTAGCCCCTTATGTATTGATGATTGTGTTTACTATGGCAGTAATAGCTTATGCTTCTAGATCCGGTACGCTGGGCGTGGTAACTACGGATGTGTTGCAAATCGTTTTAGTATTAGGCGGCCTAGCTTTTATTACTTACAAAATGCTCACCTTAGAGGTAAACAATCTCAATATACAAGATTTGACTGATTTATGGCATCAGGTTAAACACTTAGCAGGTAAAAATCCTTTTCTTAACATGTTTAAAGAGCCTATGCTTCCAAGGTTACTAATCAGGGCTACCATTGCAGGATTATTTCTATTTTCCCCTGCTTTTATCAAACGGGTAGCTATGGCCAATGACAACCGCCAATTCAGCAATAGCATGATAGGTTTTATCATTGTGTTTGTGCTGTTTATGTTGATGATTTTAGTAAGCGGATGGGGCTTATTTGTGATGAATGGTGGAATTATAACAGAAAATAATATGTTCCCTGTCTTGCTTCAAATCATACCTGATGAGCTATGGATGCGGGTTTTATTACTGTTTATGTTTTTGGCATTGGTCATGTCTACTGCAGACTCTGTAATTACAGCAGGAGCTTTAGTACTGGCGCGTATTATGATAAGCGGTCTACGCAATACACAATCTACTACTGGGTCAGCACCTACTTTAAGTGCGCTAAGATGGAACAATCTCATAATTGGGGTTTCAGCATTAGCTATAGCCTTGACATTTTTCAATCACTTTATCAGGGATATTGCCCTTTTTGGTACTACTTTATTAGGGGGCTTAATCCCTTTTCTTGTAGGCATAAGTATGGGCATTAAACAAAGCAGTAAAGCTTTGATAGGAAGCATTGTTTGTTTTGTAGTGTTTTTTATAGGCTCTATCATGATAGGTGAGTACGTTGACTTTTACTTTTTAGATCCTAACTGGGCAAATCCAGCTACTTCGCCTGATACAACAGCAAAATACTTGACGTTATTGCCTTTTACTATTTTGTTTTCTTGTATGGCGTACTTGCTTTTTGAGCATATAGTGCATAGCGGGCTTAAGTGGGAAAAGCGGGTGCGATTTACGGAAGAAAAGCCTGGCCTATTACAGCGTGGGTGGCTAGAGGCCAAAAGGTTTGGGGCTAATCCGTTGGTATGGGCTGAGGAAAAGGTAGAAAACTATGAGGCCAGGCCTGTATTCTTAGCTTTGTTGTGCATATTTGGTTTGCTTACGGCCAATTTGGTAGGCAAGCCTGTCACTGGGGTGTATATAAGGCCGCTGACGGCATTGATGCTGTCTGTATTTACTTTGTGCGCATTGCTTTTGACGCATGAGCAGTGGTATCAACTCCCTAGGCAATATTTTGCTTTGTTTTGGCTGATGAGTTTGGTCTTTTGCTTGCCTTTTGCGGCTTGCTTACAGTATGTGTACCATCCTACTATGTTGACAGGTTTTTACTTAATGCTGGTACCTTTCATTATGCATGCAGTTGCGGGGAGTAGGCTGGGTTTAAATTTGAGCTTGATAGGCTATGTATTGGCTTTTGGGGCATGGCAGCTCACGCGTGATGTAGAGGCTACATATATCTATTCAACAGTGTTATTAGCCCTGGGAGGTACTACGCTTTTGTCTCAATTGGCTTTGAGCTACCCTATGGATCGTAACTTGGCCAAGTCTAAGCGCCCTAAACTATGGACAAGTGCTTGGGCACATGATGCGAACCATGGCTTGATGGAGGCACAGATAGAAACCAATGAGCAATATAAACCCCTTCCTCAAGAAAAAAAAGCACAGCTTGAGGAGTGTAAAAAGCGGTTAACATCGATTAATAAGCATATACAAAATGTGATTAAGCAGACTGAGGCGTTCAGGCAGTTGATTGTACGAGATAGCATTAGGCCTTCTGAGATAGTTGCTATGCCTTTGGCTGAGGTGTTAAATCATGTACATACTAGTTTAAAGCGGGATTTTCAGGAGTTGGTGACTATCCAGGGTAAAGCGCCTATTAAAGTGCGGGTATTTCTGCCTATATTTGTGAACATCCTTACCAATTTGATTCGCAATGCCTATAGATCGGGTGCTACAGAGGTGAAGCTAGACTGGAATGCCCAAGAGCATGTGTTGTATATCAAAGACAATGGGCCTGGCATTCCTCAAAATGAGTTGACTACGCTTTTTGAGGGGAATAAG
>JBCCHA010000055.1:0-5092 GCA_039028995.1 Bacteroidota bacterium
AAAACTTTTTGGCGTATTCATTAATGAACTCGGATAGATTACCATCATCAAAAATTGTTGTTATACAATAATCTAAATAGTTACTGTAAAAAGAAATAAGCTTACCATATTCATATCGTGTAAACTCTTCTTCTAAGTTAACTAGCATAGAAATTCCATATTCCAAAGAGTTAATCAAAATATTAATTTGTTCTTCCATCTTGCTATTTAAGATTAAGTAAATGGGCTATTTCATCGTATTTGCTTTGCGGAATATGAAATTCATACGGATTAACCATTTTAGGATTAACCCACTGCCCGGATCTGGTTAATACTTTGCCATTACAATGTCTTTGAAAATAATCAACTTTTTGACCTAATGGGGCTCTTGGGTCCATATTCTTAGAAGAGAACCTGATATAGTCAGTTGAGTTTTTAGGATTGATGTATTTAGTGCCTTTGCTATTTTTTGCCGTTTTGATGATCCAGTTTTTAGGAGCGACATTTCTAAATTTAGCGCTTGGATCGCCAATGGGGCCTATCTTAGGTGTTTTTTTGTTTTTAGCGAGCTTGGCTATATAGTCCTTACGATGGGTTGTAGTTTTTAGGCGGGTTTGGAGGGCTCTGTTTGCTTTGTTTACTGCTTTGCCGGCTACGTAGTGGGTGGCTGGGTTTGGGGTATATAAGCTTGATAAAGCGAGCAAAAACAGAAGGGAATATAAACTAGACATGTGAAGATTGCCAATATATTTTTTGTACCATAAAAGTTATTTCTCTGTAAGGCTCATGTTGACCATGTAGATACAGTTCTATGTCTGTATGAATACAGTGACCGCAATGACCATGTTTATCATATTTTCCCATATAGCACTGTAACAAAAAATACCTTAAACATTCTAATTCATGTTGGCTAAAGGTAAAATGAGCGTAGTTTTCGTCTTTATTCAGTAGGGTACATATTGAGTCCGCAGATTTTAGCTTTTTATTCATAGTTATTTTCAATGAAAAATTAGCAGGCTTTATAGTAAACTCATTTACTAATCCTTCACTTAATGCCATAAGTTGTAGGATTAATTCTTTGATATAGCTATCATCAACTTTCATTTCAATAGCAATTTGTCTATCAAAGTATACTATGTCTAGTGGTATTTTTTTAAACCAAGGTTTTGTTTTCATTATTTTTATGATTTTTTAAAACGCAAGTGGTGGTTTGCAATTACATGTCCTGTTTTAGGATCTAGTTCTTCTAAATGAATATGTCCTGCTGCTAAATCATCAGGTTTTGCTCTATACTGCCATTTACCGTCTCTGCTTCTAAATTTGTGATCTCCTACTTGAACTGGGTTTTTATCTCTCTTGTTAAAGGAAGTATGTAGTTCCTGCAACAGATCCCTCTAATTTAGGTTTGCTGTATCCTTTTATCTTTACGCAGAATGGCCAGTATGTGTTTATGGCCGGATGCTTTGGCTACACCCCATGGAGTATAGCGCTTTCCAACACATATGCCTTGTTGATTAAGTTGCTGCGCACTTAGCCTGTTAAGCAGCCGCTTGACTAATTTTTTGTTACCGAACGCACAAGCCCACCAAAAAGGCGTACATCCATCGTTATCGGCTTTATTAATATCTATCCTTTTATCCTTTAAAAGTAGCTTGGCTATGTCTGTTCTATTATAAAGGCAAGCGATACCAAAAGGGTTGTATCCCTTATTATTTGCTTGATTGACATTTACTCTTTCATCATCTAGAAGTAGCTTTAGTACTTGTACTTCACCATCACAACAAACTCTACAGAGTGGGGTATTTCCACTTTTAGAAGGTTTATTGACATCTACTCTTTTATTGGCTAAAAGAATTTTCATGATAGCTATATGACTTAGTCGGCAAACACCATAAAAAGGTGTATATCCACGATTATCTGTTTTATTAACGTTTACCCTGATATTGGCTATAAGTAAACGTACAATAGATGGCTTATTTAGGATACAAGCCCAGATTAGTGGGGTGTTTCCATTAGGGCCTTGCTTATTGACATCTACTTTTTTAGAGCTTAAAAGTAATTGAACAATTTCTTCTTTCCCTTGACAACAAACTTCAGCAAAAGGGGTATATCCACCTTCCTCTGCCTTATTGGCGTCTATGCTTTCATGGTCTAAAAGTAGCTTTACTATGTCTGTTTTACCTTGATCACAAACCTTCCAAAAAAGTGTAAATCCACCTTTATCTGCTTGATTAATATCTATCCTTTTATCGGCTAGAAGTAGCTTTATAATACCTTTATGACCCCTACAACAAGCTATATATAAAGGTGTAAATCCAAATTTGTCCGTCTTATTGATATTTATGTCTTTACGTTCTAAAAGTAGCTTTGCAATATTTTCATGACCTTGCCAACAAGTGATCAGAAAAGGCGTACAGTTATAATTATCTGCTTTATTAATATCTATCCCTTCATAGGCTAAAAGCATCTTTACAATATTTTCATGACCAAAACAACAAGCGATCCACAAAGGCGTAGCTCCATTTTTGTGGATCGTGCTGTTGATAGTAATTTTTTCATTGGCTAACAGTTTCCTTACCTGCTCTACATTACCTTCTTTAAAGGCCTTGTAAAGGGGGGTATCATCATGAGGAGAGTTGTCTTTACTAAGTTGTGCTGAAGTGAGTGGGATAAGGATGAGAAATAGTAGGGTGTAGAGGTGTGGTGTATGTAGTTTCATAGAGAATAAAAGTTTTATTTGGTAAAGATAGCGATTTAATTAGGTTCTTGCGTGATTTATCTTAGGTTGTACTTGTCTTTTCTGCTTCTTCAATTTGAGATAGCACAGTTTTATATTTATGAAGTTGATCGTGTAACTCTTTCTTTCTCTTCTCAGTTAATTTTTTTCTAAGCTCTATTTTTTTAGAAAAGTTTAAGTCTTTTTTTTCAGACTTATATGGCGGGTTAAATTCCTGGCTAATAGCTCGTAAAGCACTAGCTATACGATCAAAATCTACAAATGTACAAGAAGTTTTTAGCTGTAATACGTCTCAATCGGCTAAAATAAAATCTACCCCTAAGTTTTTAGTTTCCTTTGTAGGTGCTTACATAAATCTTCATAATCTTGTCTAGATCGCATATTCTTCACACTACAATCATCCATAATAAGCAAATATTGATGGCCTCTTTTAAATATGATCCATAGCTCATCATAAGGTCTTTTTTGGTCAGGCGAAACAACTTTGTTTATTTCTTCCAAACACAATTTTTTAAGGTTGTTTGCTATATTTTTATTCAGTAAAAGAGCGACTGCTTCCGCCTTTTTACTATCACCGCGTGCGCTGTACGTACCACTTTTGTCGCTATAAAGTATAGCAATAAGCTTTTTTTTAAGTTCATAAGTGAGGTTCATTTTTTCAACTTCTGTTTCAGCACCTGTAGCAAGGTTTTTAGCTAATAGGATAAACTCATAGTCTATCCAGATGCATTTTTTAGTACTTCCTCCTGGGCGAACTATTATTAGGGCTGTGTCTGTTAAACAAAAACAACCAGGATTGATACTGGCTTGATAGTCTTCTATTGCATTGGAAGCGAAAGCAAGGGAAATAGGTAAAAATAAGAATGCAGTGCCGATACCAGCCCACTTATTGACAAAGAAACAAAATATCCAAATAGCTAAGGGTATGCCAGTAAACAATAAATGAAGAATTATCTCAAAATCAGGTGATGGCCAAACGTAATAATGTTGTATTTCGTTGAAATTATCTTTATGGCTACTTAAAAGTTTTTGTATCCTAGCAGGAATGGTATCTTTTTGTACTGTTTGAGTATATTCTGGATTGTTTTCTTGCGTGTTGAAGATGTTAGCTTGAAGGGTACTTGCGATAGTTAAGATGAATAGTAGGTGTTGTGGTTTAGGCATGAGATTATGTTATATGAATGTTGGGTTGTAAAATTATGGAGTTATATAAAATTTAGCTAGGAGGGTGATAATCTAACTCACAAGGTGTTAAGCTTATGAGGAATTCTTTTAGGCTGCTGGCTATAAAATAGAGGTTGGATCGATCGCTATCATCGGCTATGGTATAGTCTACTTCTCTTTCATGATCCCAAAAATATATGTTACCATCTAGGCTATCTAAGCATATCTGATTACCATTATGATCGTAGGCAATAGGAAATATGGTATTGGGCATTCTTTTTTCGTCTATTTTGAAAGTTTCAAAATAATCTAGCAAGTCATTGTAGGGGTGCCCGTTAATGGCTAAAAAAAAATGTACAGCTGACTCGGTCGTCTTACCATCTTCTTTAAAAGTAAATGAGCTAGGTGCGCATCTGCCTCCGTTAAATAGTAAAAGATGCGCTTTGTACGCTTCTGGAAAGCTAAATTGTAGTTTAGTTTCTAAGGCTTGTATCATAAAATTTAATCACATCGCTCAATATACTATTTTTTTACGTTTTTACCCCATAGTGCCCAACCACCAGTATGTCCGGTCTTCTGGTGAATCTCTGTTTCTACTAATTCCATTACACCATATTCTTGATGATGATGCCAAGTATAGCCTGGTGGTGTAGATGGATAGCCAGCTAGCCTATTGGCTGTTGTAGAGTCTCCCGCTCGACTTCCTGTTGGCTTAATGGTTATTCTATAGGGTGTTCTCTTTGAGAGGGTCCTTTTTTTCTAAGCCTTCGGTAGGTATATATAAGTGTCATCCAAAAAAGGAAATAGAACAAGATAGAACCTATCATATATCCTTGCTCTTGGGCTTGCTTCATTTTACGGGTGTAGGTGTCTTGGGCGTAGTAGGCGTCTTTTTCTTGTCTTCGTTGGGTATCTGTTTTCTTCATTTCTTTGCTTATTCCTACTAGCAGGTCACACATTTTAGGGGTTTGGGCAATAATCCCTAAAATGCTAATTGTAAAGAGGATCACAGTAAAAATCTTTTTAAACATGGTATAATAAATAATAGATTCAAACCTTAATAATACTATAAAATTGTTAAGGGGTTAAGGGTATATTTTTCTTTATTATAATATTTCCTTTTTTGGCTTCTTCGAGTAAAGAGTTTGTGATTTCAGTATCAGGCCTTACACGCAGTATGGGTGCGTTGTTGTGTTCTTGTCCATATTTGAT
>JBCCHA010000056.1:0-4945 GCA_039028995.1 Bacteroidota bacterium
ATACCATTGCTACGCTAAAGAAAGAACTTGATATTGATTTGGCAAGTGATTGAATGCCCAAATCAAAGCCATTTTGCCTAAAGGTGCGATTGGAAACCTGCCTTTAGGCTTTAAAGCTGATTGGGGTCTTTAGGCCCCTTTAGTAATATATATTTATATTGTTCAGGTAACTGGAATAATCAATGTTTCGCTCAAATCTTGGTTTAGTACAGTAGTTCATTTTCTTTTGGGTACAATTTTCAACCCCAGTTTTAAAACCTAAATAGAGTTTCCACTTAAGGGTGGGAGATTTGGTGGGGTAAGCCGAACTTTAGTGAGGCTTAGGGCACCTTAGTTTTGTATTTTTTGTTCCACTTCTTTTCTGCTCACAATTGTTATCTGTTTTTATAAATATTTTTTATTGTCCAGGTATTAACAAAGAGAAATAGCTAATTTTTACCTTCTTTTAGCCATTCTGAACAGATAAAATAACAAACTAATGTTTTATATGTCTAGGGGCATGATAGTCTAAAAGAAGGCTTAAGAAGAGCATTCAGGATTTAATGGAGATATAATTTATTGTAATAACTCTTTGATAAGGTATTTGTTTTGTTATCCCAGAGCTTAAAAGCTGGGTAGGTAATATGATTTTTTTGAGCTAGTCATAAGCTTTTGATTCAGGGTGTAATTTTCATAAAGAAATGTTTTTACTATCAACTACCATAAGTTAGCTCACAAGGCGTTAATTGATAACTAAAAGTATACTGATAGTAAGCCACCTGTTTAATTGAGAAGAAAGAGGCCTTGAACTACACCTTGACGATCAAGGAGGTACCATCGATTTTTATTTATCAAAAAAGCACAGCCCAAAAGTAATCCATACAGATATTGCTGCCCATAAAAAAGATATTGTAAAGCTTTGGCTCAAAGGAGAGCTTCCGTGTGAAGTGAAGCATCGAAGGGTAAAGTATTTAAACAACCCCATAGAATCCGATCATGCAAAGCTTAAGCGTTTGATTAAAACTGTTTTGGAACTTAAAACCTTTCAAACTGCTTCTTCCACCTTACCTAGCTTTGCGCTGATGCGTATGTTTAAAAAAGGCAATTTTTTCCGTATTAACAATCTAAGGCAAGAAGCAACTTTTCTCTCTAAAGTGCTGATAGCTTAAAGGCACTCATCATGCCTTGACGTAAAGAAGACTGTTTTTGTTTAACTAATTGAAACGGATCCCCAAAAATCCAGGAGCTTACACCATCTCTACCCTAAAGAAAGAACTTGATATCGATTTGAAAAATCGCCAGAATAGCGTTTAAAAAGAGATTTGGGGCTAAATCCTGCAAGCCGACACAAACAGGGGAGCCGTTTTTCTGGTATACCAGATTTCGTAATTTTAAGAGTTACTTGACAGTGAAATTTTTTTATGCAAAATCTTTTTTTAATATTGGATTTTCATATGATACAAAGAATATTAACAAATAAACTATTTGCATTTAAAGATTACATGTCTATAGTGAGTCTCACAGGTCCAAGGCAATCAGGAAAGACTACACTTGTCAGAGCAACATTTCCAAACTATATCTATATAAATTTAGAAAACCCTAACATGAGAGAAATCGCTTTAAATGATCCTGTTAGTTTTTTAGATAAGGCCAGGCTAAAAGGCATAATTATTGATGAAGCCCAGCATGCACCTGAATTGTTTTCTTATATCCAAGCTTTTGTAGATGAGCACAAGCAGGCAAGATTTGTTTTAACAGGCTCACAAAATTTTTTACTTTCTGAAAAAATAAATCAAAGCTTAGCAGGTAGAGTCCGCATTCTAAATTTACTACCCCTATCAATGCGCGAAATCAGCCAGTCTTATAGTATTGCCCATGCAGAAACTTTTATATATAAAGGAGGCTACCCACGTTTATACATGACTAATATGGATGTTGAAGATTGGTATGTAGATTACATTCAAACCTATGTAGAAAGAGATGTACGTCAAATAATCAATATAAACTCCCTTAACCAGTTTCAAGTTTTTTTAAAATTATGCGCAGGAAGAATTGGACAAGTTATAAACTATACTTCACTAGCTAATGAGGTAGGCGTAAGAGACACCACTATACGAAATTGGATAAATTTATTGGAAGCCAGTTATATTTTATACACCCTTAAGCCTTACTATAAAAACTTTGGGAAAAGACTTGTTAAAGCACCTAAAATATATTTCTATGACACCGGAATTGCTTGTGCTTTGCTTGATATAAAAAATGAAAAACAACTTGAAAATCATTACCTAAAAGGAGGGCTTTTTGAAAATTTTATAATCAATGAAATAGTAAAAAGTTATACCCACCAAGGCAAAAGGCCTTCTATATATTATTGGAGAGAAAGTAATGGCATAGAAATAGATTTGTTAGTAGAAAAAAAAGGCCAGTTAGTGCCTTTAGAAATAAAATCTGCAAAAACTTTGAAATTATCCCTAAGTAAAAATATAAATTCATTTCAAAAGCTACATAAAGATAATGCTGCTATGGGATATATAGTATATGGAGGAGAAGAAAGCTTTAATAATTTTATAAGCTGGCGAAAAATTGATTCTTTAATACAAAGTGATTTGCTTTAATCTCCAGTTTTAGTCTGGTAGTTCATATTCGTTAGGTGCACGTGTAAATCTTGCTACGAATTCGCTTGCTGCTTTATATTTTTTAAAATTTTCTCTAGCCTGATTTAGGCTCACATCATTAGCCCCTCCTGTATAGCTTGGGTCGTCTTCTTGTATCTCATCGTCTTCCCAATAACAAACATCACAAATATCAAAGGAATTTTCTCTACCTTCCTCAAGGGTATAGTACTTGCAACAGGGGCATTGGTATTTGTTATACTTATTTTTTTTCTTTTTAATTTCCATGTTTTTTTATTTGTTCTAGATAGTATTTCATACCTTTTTCTGGCTTGTAAAGCGTTTCTATAGTGCCATCTGGTTTGATAGTTAGGAATTCGTTGGTTTGTGTATTGTACTTGAAAGTCCATCCTTATTTAGAAGTAAATCCTTTGATGTTACCTTCTATTTTGGCATCCGCAAGTTGGGTAGCTCTGTTTCTATAGGTCTTTTTACTTATGTTATTTCCCCATTCCTTGTTTCTTCCTTTTCCTTTACCTAAAACGTGCTTATCGTAATGTTTATCTATTTTTGGGAATCTATTCTTTTGTAGAGGTTTGTTTGTATTTCCTATCTTTTTATCTGATTGAGGTTTCTTAGCGATCTTAGCTACATAGCCCTTACGATGGGTTGTAGTTTTTAGGCGGGTTTGAAGGGCTTTTTGGGCTTTGCCTACTGCTTTGCCGGCTACGTAGTGGGTGGCTGTGCGACCGATTTCAATAAGCACGTTTATGAGTAGTTTGGCTGATTGGTTGGCTTCTGTATCGGTAAAGTCGGCGTCTAGTTTTTTGAGGCTTTGGATGGTGCTTTGGCGATCATTGTCTTGAGGAAGTAAGTGTGCTTTTTTTCTGCCTTCTGGTACTACTAAGCCCAGCATGCAGAAGAGGAGGTAATGTAGGTTGGGCATGAGTTTATTTGTTTTTTAGTTTGTTTAGTTCTTCTATACATTCCTTGGCTAGGGGTTTGATTTCTTCCCATTCGGGGCGTTTTATCAGGGTAAAATCATCCATTTCTTTACATTCATCATAAAATTTATCTATTTTTCTTCTTAATTCATCTAGTTTTTGAGTGAGGAATTCTGGTATTGAAAACTTTTTGGCGTATTCATCAATGAACATTTCAAGGAATGCGTCTTCATATAAGAAGACTGTACTATAGTCAAGATAATTATCGTAAAATCTTATCAGTGTGTTATATTCATATTTTGCAAACTCATCATCTGGGTTTCCAAACATATCTAAACCTCCTGTAAGCATATCAATCCAGGTTTTTTTGTCCATCATTTCTTATTAAACTTTAGTAAGTGGGAATATTTCTCATATAGGTCTTGAGGTATATGAAAGTCGGCTTTGTTGAAATATGTTTTTGGATTTACCCATTTTCCATCGCGTGTTAAAACTTTACCATCTAGATATCTTTGAAAATATGGATAACGTTGACCTAAGGGTGCATTAGGATGTAAGTTTTCAGTACTAAATCTTATGTAATCGTGAAGGTTCTTAGGATTGATGTATTTAGTGCCTTTGCCATTGTTCGCTGTTTTGATGATCCAGTTTTTAGGAGCGGCATTTCTAAATTTAGCGCTTGGATCTCCAATGGGGCCTATCTTAGGTGTTTTTTTGTTTTTAGCGAGCTTGGCTACATAGTCCTTACGATGGGTTGTAGTTTTTAGGCGGGTTTGGAGGGCTTTTTTCCCACCTGCTTTAACGCCTTTATGCTCGAGCTTGGCTCCTATTTTTTTAACTCCTTGTGGTACTTTCTTTGCTACTGCAGTGATTTCCTTTTGTAAGGTACCCAGGAATTTTTTAGCTGCTGGGGTTTTGGCGAGCTTGCCGAGGAGTTTGCTGGTGCCGGCGGCTGCGATGTAGAGGAGGACTTCTTTGCTTATTTCTTTGAGGGCGTAGTTGCGGGCGGCTTCCCAGCCTTGTTTTTGGTAGATTTCTTGGGCTTCTTGTATTTTGTAGTAGGCGTCGTAGAGGGTCCAGGCTATGATGCCTATGGTGAAGGCGGTGGCTAGGAAGTTGTTTTCTATGGCGTTTTCTGCTGTGCGGGAGGCGATCTCTATGTCGAGGCTTAGGTGGTAGGCGGCGGCTAGGTTGATTAGTTTGCCTGTGAGAGCTGCGTTTTTGAGGTGTTTTTGGTAGATTTCGTTAAATTGCTCTTGGCTTAGTTTGTTTTTTTGTTGGAGGAGGTTGTTGAAGGAGGCGGTTTGTAGGGCTTCGGCTACGATTTCGCCTACTAGCGCACCTGTGGCGCCGCTGGTGGCTGCTTGCCTACATTCTTTGAGTGTGAGACTGCGGGTGTCTTGGGCGTAG
>JBCCHA010000057.1:0-4908 GCA_039028995.1 Bacteroidota bacterium
GTTTTGAATATACTACGTAATAAAACTTGCCCAAAAGTAAGCTCTTTATCTTTTTGATCTATTACTTTGATCCCTACTAAATGTTTACCTATAGTATTACCTGCAGAAAGCAAAGAAATTACGTTATATAAAACCATTAAGACCGTGATATTAGTATCAATTGCCCCAAGTCTGATAAATCCTAAATCTATGCTAAACATTCTGAAATGAAAGTTTGCCAAATAAGGTAAAAGTCCTACTTTTTCCAACATAACAAGTATACCAAAAATCGCTATTACATCTATAACACCAGCAAAAATTCTATACTTAGGCTTTGCATATTCATTCGATTTGGTGATTTTTTTTAAGAAGCCGCCCATTGCCTTAGGTTGAAACTGAGCTATGCTATTGTCAGATGGCAAAAAATGCGCATTTGCTTGCTGTGAGTACAAAGGGATAGCAGAAAGTAGTACAAGAAATAGTGAGGTTTTTTGCATAGTTGAATGAGTTGATTAGATTGAAATCTTGGTAACAATCTTACAAAAAATTAGCTTGTGGTCAAAATTTATTTTATCACTTTATTAAGCTAAGCACCTTTATTTGATTGATTTTTTTAACCTATATTTAATTGGGTAGGCAGGAGGGGGATTTGATTAGCTTAGAGCTTGTTGACGTGTTTGGTGAGCTTAGATTTAAGGTTGGCACTTTTATTTTTATGAATGACCTTTCTTTTAGCTAGCTTGTCTAGCATGGCACTCACTTTACTCAGCTGTTGAGTAGCCTCTTGCTTATCAGTAGTTTTTCTTAGTTTTTTAATAAATGTCCTGCAAGTTTTATGCTGGTATTTATTTCTTAATCGTTTTGTTTCGTTGCTTCTTACTCTTTTTGTCGCAGATTTATGATTAGGCATACATGTATATGTTTATAAAGTATAGAAAGTAAATTACAGGGCTTGCTCTCTTCTATACCTTTCAGTATAAATAGCTTTTTGTTTTTGATCTCTTCTTCTTTTAGAAGGCTTTGTATACTCTACGCCATTTTTTACTTGATTGATCAAGTTAGTTTTTTCTACTTTTTTCTTGTATCTTTTGAGTATGCGGTCTATGTTGTCTTTTTCTTTGCTAGTAATAATGAGCATATTGTAAATGTAATTTAGTAAAACGATCTAAAAACAGAGGTAAATGTACATGATTTCGTTGAATTTATACAATGAAAGCTAAAAAATTGTAACCAATGCCCTTTTTAGAGCTATTTGCGGGCACTTATCCACCTCTTTTTGCCTTGTAAATCCTCATGCATAGTCACTTTTTGTAAACCGATTTTTTGAAAAATTTCTGCAGTGGCTTGACTTAAGTTTTCGTGTATTTCTACATATACATAGCCATTTGGTGCCAAGTGGGTTTGGGTGATTTTTGCTATATGTGTGTAGAATATGAGTGGGTTTTGATCTGGGACAAAAAGGGCTTGATGCGGCTCGTAGTCAACTACATTGGGTTTGAGTTGGTTTTTTTCTGCTAGGGGGATGTAAGGGGGGTTGCTTACTATCAAGTCCCATGTTTGTGCAGGAAGCGATTGGCGTAGGAGGTCATGTGCGAAAAAATGAATGGGGCAGTCGAGTTGTTGTGCATTTGCTTGTGCTACTTTTAGTGCTTTGCTATCTATGTCAAGGGCCTCTACCTTGCTATGGGGATGGCTTTTTTTTAGGGCGATAGCTATGCATCCACTTCCTGTGCACAGATCTAATATACTTTGGGGCTGGTGTTGCTTTTTGATGATGTAAGCTACCATTTCTTCTGTTTCTCTACGGGGGATGAATATGCCTTTTTCTAGGTTAATGGGGTGGGTTAGAAAGTGGGTTTGGCCTAGTATATATTGTAGGGGTTCGTGTTGATGGATGCGTGCTAGGGCTTTTTGTATATGTACCAAAGTCTGCCTGTCAGCTTCTAATGGTGTATTGCATATATGGGCGGTAAAGTCGTAGTTGGTATAGTGAGATAAAATCTCTGTGGTGATGGATTTGCACTCTTGGTTATCACCAAGGGCAGGCATAAGATGGTCGTATATGTGTCGGTACCAAGCTTGTGCTGGATAGGGGGTGTGGGGATGTATTTGCGCTGGGCTAGTGGGGCTAGCTGACATTTTTTTTAGAGTTGAGATAGGGCTTTTTGGTAATTGTTTGCTACGGCTTTCCAGTCTATTACATGCCACAGCGCTTCAACATATGCTGCTCTTCTGTTTTGATACTTTAGGTAGTAAGCATGTTCCCACAAGTCTATGCCCAAAATAGGCATGCCTTGCTGAGCGCTTACTGGCATTAATGGGTTATCTTGATTGGGCGTAGTAGTGATTTCTAACCTTTGCTTTTGGTTTACTATAAGCCATGCCCATCCTGAGCCAAAGTGGGTAACTGCGCTTTGGTTAAATTTTTCCAAAAACTGGTCAAAGCTGTCAAAGTCTGCCTCAAGTGCATTTTGAAGCAATCCTTTAGGTGCTTTTTGTGGGTTGGGGGAAAGTATGTGCCAAAAGAGGGTATGGTTATAATGCCCTCCTGCATTATTACGTATGGCAGGGGCGGTATGTGGGTGTATTTTTTTACACAGTGTGTCTATTTGATAAGCAAAAGGCTGCATGTCTGGGCTTTGTGTCAAGGCTTGATTAAGCTTATTGACATAGCCTTGATGGTGTTTGGTATGGTGGAGCTCCATGGTTTGGGCATCTATGTAGGGGGCTAGTGCATGGTATTGTGCTGAGTAGGGCAGGGGGGGGAGTTGATGGTAGGTAGGCATAGGGTTGTATTGAGTGGGTTAGGGGTTGATGTGGAGGATATCAGATTCGAACTGATCACCTCTTGCGTGCAAAGCAAGCGCTCTACCAAATGAGCTAATCCCCCTTTATTTATTTTGTTTTAGCAAAGGTTTGATAAAAATTAATAATGGTTTCAATGCCTAAATGTAAGTTTTTTATGCCAAAGTGCTCATTAGGACTATGTATGTTGTCACTGTCTAATCCAAATCCTAATAAAACCACGTCTACGCCCATTTTATCTTGCATCTTGCTAAGTATAGGAATGCTTCCTCCTTCATACATCCATACAGGGTCTTTTCCCCAAACTTGCTTAAATGCTTTGCGAGCTGCTTTTAAGCCAGGTGTTCGGGTGGAGGTTTTAAAGGCCTTACTCCCTCCTTGGTGTATATCTACCTCTATGCGTACACTTTTGGGGGCTTTGGATATAAGATAGGCTTTGCAGGCTTGGGCTACTTTTAGTGGATCTTGATTAGCTACTAGTCTTATAGATATATTTGCATGGGCTTCTGCAGGCAAAACGGTTTTTACGCCTTCTTCAATATAGCCTCCCCACATGCCATTGATGTCTAGTGCTGGCCTGATGCCTACACGCTCTAAAGTAGTATAGTCTTTTTCTCCATCTACATCTGCAATGCCCAACTCCTCTTTATATTTTTCTAGGCTAAAACCGCTATTCATTGCGTTTCTCTCTGCTGTAGAAAGTGCGACTACGTCATCATAAAATCCAGGAATAGCCACTTGCCCCTCTTTGTTTTTTAAAGCGGCTAAAAGTGTACATAGTACTTGTATAGGATTGGCTACAGCCCCTCCATATACGCCTGAGTGTAAGTCTTTTTTAGCACTTTGTATTTTGATGGTTAGTGCGGTAATGCCTCTTAATGCAATTGGTATAGAAGGTTTATCCATTGCTTGTATAGACGTGTCAGAAACTACTACGCAGTCTGCTTGGATAAGTTGTAAGTTTTCTTTTTTGTCAAGAAAACGTTGAAGGCCGCCAGAGCCGACCTCTTCCTCGCCTTCTATGAGTAATTTGATGTTGCAAGGTAGGTTTCCTAGTTGATGCATGATTTCTAAGGCTTTGACATGGGCAAAAACTTGCCCTTTGTCATCAGCTACACCCCGTGCATAGATTTTTCCGTCTCTAATAGTAGGGGAAAAGGGCGGATTGGTCCATAGGGCTAATGGATCTACGGGCTGCACGTCATAATGGCCATAAATCAATATGGTAGGTAGCTTTTCATCTACAATTTTCTCACCATATACCAATGGGTTTCCTTCAGTTTCTAATAGCTTTACCGAAGCAATGCCCGCTTGTAAAAGGTATTTTTTTAGCAGTTCAGCACTGGCTTTGATATGGGGTTTATAGATCTTTAAAGTGCTTATAGAAGGTATCTCAAGCCAAGCAAAGAGTTCCTTTTCAAATCGGCTAGCATGTTGATTGATGTACTGTTTGATTTGATTCATGATAATTGATCAAGTGTAGATAACTGGCCTCAATATTCGTACTTTTCTTTTTAAGATACAACTTAAGCCTAGTATATGTATGGAAGCAAAACACGGGGGTCGTTTTTGAAATGTCGGGATCCAGGTAACCTGCTTTGGGCACTCTAAGGGGTAGTTTTATGTCAGGATGGAGTGGTGTTGGATGGGTGTGGAGAATGGGGGACTTGAACCCCCAACCTTCTCAATGCCATTGAGATGCTCTACCAATTGAGCTAATTCCCCTTTTTGCCTACAAAGATAAAAAAAGGAATGAGTTGATTAATAATTTTTTTGTTGTAATGTTGTATTATTTACACTTAACATTCTAGCTTTTATTGTGAATCTAATTTTTTTAAAATCTCAGTATGATGTCTTATTTATCATTTTGTAAACAAATTCTTTTATCTCCTGTAGAATTTTTAGATCAATATTTTATAGATGGCAAAACTCCTAAAGAACTTAAACAAAAAAGTTGGTTTCTTTATTTTAAATTATGGTTTGTACTATATGTTTTAGTATTTGGCATTTTAGCTACTTTGGGCTTATTTGTAAGCAAATTTAGTCTATTAATCATGACTATACCAATTTTAGCAGGAGCTATTCACTATGTTATATACACCATAGCAAGTTGGTTTTTTACAA
>JBCCHA010000058.1:0-4840 GCA_039028995.1 Bacteroidota bacterium
CTCTGCTACAACTAAGACCATACTTTTAGAGAGTGCTTATTTCAAGCCTTCGTTAATTAGTAAAGCCTCTAGATATCACAAGATACATACTGAATCTTCGTTTCGATTTGAACGTGGTACAGATCCTAACTTGCCTTTGCTAGCTTTACAAAGAGCTGCTAATCTATTGGCAGAGCTCACAGGCGGCATTGTAGCCTCTGACATCATAGATTGTTATCCTACACCCATACAGCCAAAGTACATCACTTTGACGTATGAATATATCTATCGCCTCATAGGGACTCACCTTGAGGTTGAGGTGATTCATAATCTACTCAAAAAGCTAAATATACAGGTTAGTGAGACTACAGATAAAGATTTGACAGTGAAAGTGCCTACGTATCGTGTAGATGTGACCAGGCCTGCAGATCTTATAGAGGAGATGTTGCGTATATATGGGTATAATAGTTTTGAAGAGCAGGAAGGTAGGGGATGGGGCTTTTCTCGAGTTTTTCCCTATGAAAAAAAAATGGAGCAAAAACAGGCTGTTGTTGAGCTTTTGGTAGCTCAAGGGTATCATGAAATTATTACTAACCCGCTTGGGAAAAGTAGTTATGCCAAATTTGACAAAAGTCTAGACCCTGAACAAGTTGTACATATAGCTAACCCTGTAGCGAAGCATTTAGATAGCTTGAGAAATAACTTGCTTTTTTCGGGTCTTGAGGTGATTGGGCATAACTGCAACCATGACCAACAGTCACTTAGGCTTTTTGAGTTAGGAAAAGTGTATACAAAATCAGAAGAAACTGAAAGGTTGGGCATTTGGCTTTTAGGTGAAAGGGAGGTGCCTAACTGGATAAGAAAGGCTGAAGAGGTTACGCTGCAAGATCTTTGTGCTACGGTATACGGTCTTTTGCAAAGCTTTGGGATAGTGGACTGGGAGGCTGTACCCGAAGCTGATAGCTTGTATGAAAAAGGTTTAGCCCTACGCATGGGACAAAAAAAAATCGGCTACATGGGCATGGTGTCAACTGCTGTCTTAGATGAGATGCAGGTGAATGTAAAGAAGGTATTTTTTGCAGAAATACAGTTGAAAGCTTTGTTAAGGCATACTGCTGAAAAAAGGGTTTATCGTGCTATACCAAAGTATCCTGGCATAGATAGGGATCTTTGTTTTGTAGTAGATGAAAGGGTGAGCTTTGCAGAGGTGGAGGCGGTGATAAAAAAACAGCATATAGCTCAGCTAAAGGCTTTCTATTTGATAGATGTATATGGGGGTGAAAATTTAGGAAAAAATGAGAAATCTTATACTTTTCGCTTTTTGTTTCAAGACTTTGGTAAGACATTGAAAGATGCGCGGGCTAATGGACTGATAGATGCGATTATGCGGGCTTTGAGCAATGAAGTAGGTGCGAACATACGTATTTAAATATAAAATTATGTAAATTTGCCCTCTTTTACTTTAGAATTTATGTGGGCAAAAAACTATGGAGTTTTAGTGTTTTTTTTGATGGGGTTTACTGCTAAACACTCATTTGCAAGTAGTAAAAAGACTACTTTTTATGTAGCTGTAATGCCTCAATTCGCACCAAAATTTAGTCAATTATCTTATGACGACCTTCATCAAAAAGCATTAAAAGAGCTGAAAGCTACTGCTCAAGAGAAAGATCAATTTGAAATTCCTATGTCATTGAGTAATCATGATTTAGGATGCCCAGTATGCACAGCAGATCAGTCTTTTATACATCAGCTTCAAGCACAAGGGGCACTACTTGCAGCACCACTGGGTAGTTATAAATATTTCGAGACTACGAAAATTAAAGAGATTAACATGAAAGAGGCCATAGTGGTTTTGCCCTTTACTTTGTCAACACGTTGGCATGCTAAGCAAAAGATATTTATAGGCCCAAGGTTAAAAAAAGTGGATTATGTCAAAGATTTAGGCTTGAGTGAAGAGGCTACTGTAAAAGAGATGTATAAGGCTATAGTCAAATATGGAAAGTTAAGTTTTAAAAACGTAAAAATGTATTATGCAGAAAGTGTTTCATGCGGGAGATTAAAGTATATAAGAAAAGAAATTACTGGAGCAGATCAAGAAAAGTCTCTAGATAAGTATTTTGAAGATGAAGATGAAAATTATAGTTATCTAGAAGGAGACTTAGACAACGCAGAAGACGCCCTTTTTTTACAAGGGGTACTTGAATTTGAAAAGCCATTTAATGTGATTCACGAAGACCTTCCTTTTACTAAAAAAAACCTTCAGCCTAGTAAAGCAAATGTTACTCCCTCACATGGCTGTTTAGTCAAGCCAGGTAATCGTAAAACACAAAAACGAAAGCAAGGCTCTTCGCTACAAGTTACTTTTGATAATGAAGTGGTGCAGATTAAGACGTATGCTAAAGAAAAATATAACAGAACAGCAGTGATTGAAGATAGAAAAGATGAGGAAGGTGATGATCCGGATAACGAAGAGTTGTTGAGTATGTTAGCTGATTTGTCTGGCATGCCTGACCCTAGAAGGGATATGGCACCTAATGTAGTGCCTGCTGATAAGCTTAAGCAAGAGACTAAGCGTGAAAACAGATTGGCAAATTCTTCTAAAGGAGTTGTGGCTAAAGATGAGGAAAGGGATAAGGATAAGGAAAAAATTTTCGATACGATATATGCTTTTTCTGGCATGCCTGACCCTAGAAGAGATATGGCACCTAATGTAGTGCCTGCTGATAAGCCTAAGCAAGAGGCTAAGCGTGAAAACAGATTGGCAGATTCTCCTAAAAGAGTTGTGGCTAAAGATGAGGAAAGGGATAAGGACGCTGGTCAACCTGCGAGTAGTGTACCTGCTGAAAATCTTATTGAGGCTAATGCTAAACAATCAGCTGATGTAATAGGTTTTACGATATTAGTAAGTGTATGCATAGGGTTGAGTTTGTATGTTTTATATAAGGTGAGTCGTAATACTAAGTCCTATGGAATGCGTAAAAAGGTGACAAATGGTAAGCACTGCAAAAGGGGAGCGAGGTCTAGGCAGTAGTGTGGCATACTATGGGGGATGTGTAAGTTGTACAGCCTTTGCAGGCCTTCCATAGGCCTGCAAAGGCTGCGATGCTTTAAAAGCTGAACAAGATAAGTTTTTTAAAGATATGATAGGGTAGATTTTGGATATTATAATTTTAAAGGAAGGGGTAGTAAAATAGATGATAAGTAGGTAAAAATGTAGAAGTGGGTATTTTCTCTAAAAGAGGGGTGTATAATTAGGAGGAAATAAAAGAAAGTAGCAAAAGCAAAAGCAAGAAAACACTCTGTAAAAGAGATATTCCAGCCACACCTTCCGGTACGGCTACCTTGTTACGACTTAACCCTAATTACCGATTTAACCTTGAACAACTCCTTTTACGGTTGTTGCCTTCAGGTTCTCTCGACTTTCATGGCTTGACGGGCGGTGTGTACAAGATCCGGGAACGTATTCACCGCGCCGTGACTGATGCGCGATTACTAGCGATTCCAGCTTCATAAGGTCGAATTGCAGACCTTAATCCGAACTGAGACGTGTTTTATAGATTAGCATCTTGTTACCAAGTAGCTACTCTCTGTGCACGCCATTGTAGCACGTGTGTAGCCCTAGACGTAAGGGCCATGATGACTTGACCTCATCCCCACCTTCCTCACTGCTTTCGCAGGCAGTCTGCTTAGAGTTCCCACCATAATGTGCTGGCAACTAAGCATAGGGGTTGCGCTCGTTATAGGACTTAACCCAAAACCTCACGGCACGAGCTGACGACAGCCATGCAACACCTTGTATATTGTCCTTGCGGAAACACTGATCTCTCAGTGCGTCAAACACACATTCTAGTCTAGGTAAGGTTCCTCGCGTAGTAACGAATTAAACCACATGCTCCACCGCTTGTGCGGATCCCCGTCAATTCCTTTAAGTTTTACTCTTGCGAGCATACTCCCCAGGTGGGTCACTTAATGCTTTTGCTTGGACACACACTTGAAAAAATGTATATCGAGTGACCATCGTTTACGGCGTGGACTACCAGGGTATCTAATCCTGTTTGCTACCCACGCTTTCGTACCTCAGCGTCAGTAATAGCTTGGTGAGTTACCTTCGTTATCGGTGTTCTTTTATATATCTATGCATTTCACCGCTACATATAAAATTCCACCCACCTCAACTATACTCAAGTTAAGCAGTATCAATAGCAAGCTAACAGTTAAGCTGTTAGTTTTCACTACTGACTTACAAAACCGCCTACGTACTCTTTAAACCCAGTACATCCGGATAACGCTTGCACCCTCCGTCTTACCGCGGCTGCTGGCACGGAGTTAGCCGGTGCTTATTCTTATAGTACTATCATGAGTTTCCGCAGAAACCTATTTCTTCTATATAAAAGCAGTTTACAATCTATTAGACCTTCTTCCTGCACGCGGCATAGCTGGTTCAGGCTTGCGCCCATTGACCAAGATTCCTTACTGCTGCCTTCCGTAGAAGTCTGGCCCGTATCTCAGTGCCAGTGTGGGGGATAATCCTCTCAGAACCCCTACCCATTGTGGTCTTGGTAAGCCATTACCTTACCAACTAACTAATAGGACGCATGCTTATTTTATACCGCCTGAGCTTTTATCTTTTTATTATGCAATAAAAAAATGATATGGGATATTAATTTTTGTTTCCAAAAGCTATCTCCCTGTATAAGGTAAATTACATACGCGTTACGCACCCGTTCGCCGGTCGCCATCACACCGAAGTGTATGCTGCCCCTCGACTTGCATGTATGAAGCTTGCCGCCAGCGTTTATCCTGAGCCAGGATCAAACTCTCCGTATTAAAGAAAATTTTTTACTTCTTAATAAATAAGAAA
>JBCCHA010000059.1:0-4765 GCA_039028995.1 Bacteroidota bacterium
ACCATCTTAACAAGATGAAAAATATGCACAGCTAAAGCGAACTATATATTGTTTGAAAATCAATCATTCAAAAACAAAAATGAAGCTAGATGATAGAGATTTATGTGTATAATTTTTTGAAGCTGGGAATAAATAGATAAATTTGACTTTTGATACTATCAGATATAGACAAATTTCGGGATGTAGCGTAGCCAGGTAGCGCGCTCGCATGGGGTGCGAGAGGTCGCAGGTTCAAATCCTGCCCTCCCGACTTGCTTTATGCTGATTAAATACTTTATTTTGTACTTTATTTAAACTTACTTTATTATGAAAAACCTAATTTTTTATACATTGCTTTTATCTACATCCTTTTCATTACAAAACACCTATGCTGCTGAAAACTTAAAGGATCAAGTATCTGAAAAACTCAACAATGTCCAAGCTTCTATAGGCTCAAATAAAGAAAAAAATAGTTTTTGGGAAAAAAATCGTGACATAATCATCACTACCTTTGTAATTATCAATTTTGTATTGAATATCATTACAATGGGTTGGCTTACATATAATTATTTCCATAAAAAGCCTAATGATGAAAGTATAGAATACCATGGTCAGGTATCTTCGAATCGGTCTAATCCTTCATTTGTACCCCAAGGTCAGGTATCTTCGAATGGGTCTAATCCTTCATTTGTACCCCAAGAAAAAGAACAACCATATGTTAACTTTTCTCAATAAAAGAGCTAATTAATTATTAGTCACTAGCTTGAAGGTATTTACTTTTTTAAGTAGTACCTTGAAGCTTTTTTAATTAATGGGCTTTAAGCCAATTTTCTCCTATACCTACATCTACTACAAGAGGGACTGAAAGAGGTACGGTATTTTGCATAAGTGTCTTGACATGCTTTTTAAATGGGGTTAACACAGTGTTTGCCACTTCAAATACTAGCTCATCATGTACTTGCATAATCATATAAGCAGGTAATTTTTCTTGTGCAATCCAGTTATGAATAGCTATCATGGCATGCTTAATAAGCTCTGCAGCACTACCTTGTATAGGCATATTGATGGCGGCACGCTCTTCCATATTTCTTAGGGTAGCATTTCTAGAGTTTATATTGGGGAAAAAACGTTTACGTTTTGCTAGAGTAGTCATAAAACCTTGCTCACGTGCTTGCGCTACTGTATTTTCCATATAAGTTTTAATGCTTGGAAACTCTTTAAAATAGGCATCAATAATAGTCTTAGCTTCTTGGCGTGGTATCTCAAGGCGTTGGGCTAGCCCAAAAACGGACATGCCATAAATAATGCCAAAATTTACCATTTTAGCTTTTCTTCTCATACTAGCGGTTACTTGTTCTACATCTGTTTTAAAAATTTTTGCAGCAGTAGCTGCATGAATATCTTTACCTTCCTTAAAAGCTTCTTTCATAGCTTCATCTTTTGAAAAATGCGCCATCAGCCTAAGTTCTATTTGCGAATAATCAGCTGACAATAAAGTGTAAGCTGGATTTGGGCTGATGAATGCTTTGCGAATAAGTCGTCCTCTTTCTGTACGTATAGGGATGTTTTGCAAATTAGGGTTGCTAGAGCTAAGCCTACCTGTGTACACGTGGGTTTGATGATAAGAGGTGTGTAGTCGATTATCCGATGGATTGACTAATTCAGGCAATGCATCTACGTAGGTAGACTTGAGCTTTTTAAGCTCTCTGTATTCCATTACTTTAGCAATGATAGGATGTTTATTAACTAACTTAGAGAGCGTAGCTTGGTTGGTATTATATTGTCCACTTTTGGTTTTTTCTGGCTTTTCAATAATTTTTAGTTCATCAAACAATACATTTCCTAACTGTTTAGGAGAGTCTAGATTAAACACTACACCGGCTAGTGTATAGGTAGCTTCCACCAATTTATCCATCTCGTGTCCCAAAACAGTTGAAATTTCTTTCAAGGCTTTGCTATCTATACTTACTCCTCTTTTTTCCATAGCTACCAATACGGGGAGCAAAGGCATTTCTACCTGAGCAAAAAGCCCCATTAACTCTTCTTTTACTAACTCTTTTTTCATTTTTTCAAAAAGGCGGAAAGTAACATCTGCATCTTCACATGCATAATTTACAAGCTTATCTAATGCTACTTCACTCATACATTTTTGCACTACACCTTTTTCTTTTTTCCCTATTAAATCTTCTATACCAATAGGTTGATAACCCAAGTAGCTTTTTGCCATATCGTCAAGATTATGACGAGAGGTGGGGTGTAGTAGATGATGGGCCACCATAGTGTCAAAAAAAGGAGGTTTTACCTCTATCTCATGTTGCTGGAGTATATGTAAATCATATTTAAGATTTTGCCCTATTTTTTCTTTTTTCTCATCTAAGAAAATGGGCTTCAATACCTCAAGTAGTTGATTTGCCTGAGGGTGGTTAAGGTTGATATAATAGGCTTGGTGAGGTTGATAAGAAATAGATATACCTATTAAGCGAGCATGAAAATGATCTAATCCAGTTGTTTCTGTATCGAAAGCAAAATGTTGTTGTTTTTTCAAGGCCAAGACAAGCTCTTGACAGGCCTCTAGGCTGTCTACACACAGATATTCATAAGGACTATCTTTAAGGGTGGTGAACTTGGGAAAGGCTAATTCACTATCTATAGCCTGATTAGGTACCTCACTTTGGTCAAATAGACTTTTTTGTAAGCCGGTGCCATTGTGTGCTTGCTGTCCTAAAATGCGTTTGGGAAGCTGACGAAACCCAAGCTCATGGCATATGTCTATGACTTTTTGTGCATTAGGTGCTTTATATTCACCTTTGTGTAAGTCAAATTTTAAAGGCACTGTGGTGCAGATGGTGGCTAGTTTTTTAGATAGTAACGCTTGGGGGCCATATTCTTTTACATTTTTTTGCAAAGTGCCTTTGAGGGAATCTGTATGTTTAAGTAGATTTTCTATAGCACCAAATTGCTTAATAAGTTTTTGTGCTGTTTTTTTGCCTACATTAGGTACTCCTGGAATATTGTCAGAAGCATCTCCCCACAAAGCTAAAATATCTTTAACCTGATCGGGACGATCAATGCCCCAGTCTTTTAACACTTCAGCCTCTTGCCATATCAAAGCCCTACCTTTCCCTATGCCAGGCTTGTATAAATAGGTATTGGCATTTACCAACTGTGCAAAGTCTTTGTCTGGGGTCATCAAATACACTTGAAAGTCTTCTAAAGAGGCCTGACGGCTCAATGTGCCTAAAACATCATCTGCCTCATAACCATCTTGCTCTATAAAAGGAATATGAAGAGCTTCTAAAAATTTTTTTACGTAGGGAATAGAAAGCGTAATATCTTCTGGTTGATCCTGCCTGTGCACTTTATAGTCTTTATACATTTCTTGGCGAAAAGTAGGTGCAGGTGTATCAAAAGCTACTACTACATGGGTAGGTTTTTGATTTTGTAACACTTCTACTAGAGAGTTGGCAAAGCCTAGTATAGCCCCTGTATTTAGCCCTTTTTCATTGATACGGGGGCTTCTTATCAAAGCAAAGTAACCACGATAAATCAGGGCCATGGCATCAATAAGGAAAATTTTTTTCACTGAATTGTTCATGCCTCAAAATTAGCCCTTTATTTAAATAAATACATTCAAAATACTTTCAATCAAATGCTATACATAACAAATAGCTAAGTGTCTATGTGTTTACATTTTGATTGATGGCTTGATAATTTCCTTGAGTCCTGAAAGATTTTTTTACATCCTTTTTTATAATACTTACAATAATAAAGAGGTTGCCCTTTGTGCTCGTTGGTTATATGCTTTGATAAGGCACTTTTAGTAATAAAATGATGATTTTCGCAGTATCTACATGAAAACTCGTTGCTTGGATCATGCGTATTTTTTATATGAGTGTTTTTTCTTGGATAATCCCAAAACTCTTTATTACAAATGTAGCAAATACGATAAAACTGTTTAATGTTATCTGGCTCTATACAATGCAAGTTTACCTTATGTACCTCTAATTGTTCTTGAGTTTTGTATGAGCATTCACAAAGTTCACACTTTTGGTCACCATTATCATGAAATTTTTTCTTATGTTTTTTAACGTCTGATTTATGTTTATGTAGTGTTCCACACTGATCACAAAAATAAATGGCTAGATTTCTTACTTTTTCTATTGCGTGGCATTCATCTCTATGGGTTTGTAGTTCTTTAGCTGTCTTAAATCTTTTTTCCTCATCATTTTCACTACAAAATGTACATACATAACTATGTGTATGTATTTCTTTATGCTTTTTTAAGTTGCTTGTTTCTTCGATTTTTTTTGAGCAATACATACATTGATGAAAGTTTTTTATTGGCCTAGTTATACTATGGGAAGAAGAAGTACTATCTTTTTCTTTTGATTTTGTAGAGTAGGGCTCTTGATCTATTTCAATGGCATTAGTGTCTTTAAACGAACATTTTTTCTGATGATACTGTAACGTATGGTGATCACAATAAAATTTTTGAGTACATCCTTTTTTATAATACTTACAATAATAAAGAGGTTGCCCTTCGTGCTCGTTGGTTATATGTTTTGATAAGACATTTCTAGCAGTAAAATGATAATTTTCGCAGTATCTACATGAAAACTCGTTGCTTGAATCATGAGTCCTTTTTATATGAGCGTTTTTTCTTGGATAATCCGCAAACTTTTGATTACAAATGTAGCAAATACGATAAAACTGTTTAATGTTATCTGGCTCTATACAATGCAAGTTTACCTTATGTACCTCTAATTGTTCTTGAGTTTTGTATGAG
>JBCCHA010000060.1:0-4730 GCA_039028995.1 Bacteroidota bacterium
AGTTCCTGAATTACCACAGGTTCAATTTTTTATGAATATTTTATTTTTTAAGTTGATGAACTACACGTATGCAAATAAGCCAAAGTATCTGCTAAAGTGGGTATTATGTTTTTGCTTATGCTTTGCCAATTGTTTTATACACGCCAGTGAAAATGAGCAAAGTAAACAAGCTGACCCAGCTGTGGGTTACCAAGACAAGGATGAACGTTTGGAGTTAGCCACACAAGGCTGGCTGCGAAAAAACTGCCCAGAAGATATGTATGTGCTTGATGTGCTGGTAAATATTTTGCTAGATTATGTACCTTGTATATGGCAATGGCATAGTCCCAAATTGCGGTTTAGTTATAATTTGAACCATGATTATGAAACTATAGCTGATTACCAGGGGCACTTGATTAGTGGATTAGCTGAAAGACGTAAGAAGTTATGTATGATAGATATAGTACATGGTACGGAGCATATAATAAAGGATTATCCTGTTAAAGATAAGTATTTAAATACAGTGGGTGGTTTACCTAAGCAAGGTATGATAGTGACACAGCCGCCTAGTAAGATATTGATAACAAGTTTAGATAAGTGTCTAGGTATATTGGATTATCAGATATTGCAGATGCCTGATACGGATGAAAATGTTTGTAGCCAAGAACCGCTATTCGTAGATAGAAACAGTAAATATATTGTAGGGTCTAATGCGATAAGCACGAATTTATATGTTTGGAAGAAAGATAAAAGTGCAAATAAATTTTCAGATGAAGCTAAGGTACTTGTGCCTTACGAAGATATTGCTAATACAAAGCGTGATAAGGCACGTGAGTGTAATGGGTATGATCCTTATAGGATAGGTGGTTTTGCTTTACATGCTAATCGAGATAGGCTGTATTTTTTCCCTAATGAAGAGATGCTCACGGAAGAGGGGGGTGATATGACAACGCCTTCTATCTCTTATGCAGATGTGCTTACTGGAGAAAAAGGAGTGTATAGTCAGATAGCACCAGCGCATAGGTTGCTTCATATGGCAATAAGCGAAGAAAACCATATTTTAACTACTGTTGGCGTGGTAAGTAAGGGCCGTGTAGATACTTATCATGGGAGGAGTTTAAAAGCATGGAGCGCTTGTCATTATGAGATGCATGTATATGATCTTAGCAAGGGGGCAGATGAAGGTGACAATCCTATCGTGATTCCTTGTGAAGGCAATGTAAAAAAAATGATTGTATCTCCTCGGGGTGATTATGTAGCTATGATTGCTGATGAGAAGGTGATTTTGTACAATACAGCGGACAAAGTAGGCCAAGTGGTAAAGTCTTTTGATAGTTTTACGGAGCCTAATGTAGATGTTATGTTTAAAAAGTGGCCTACAACAGGGCTAATCAGTTTATTAATAGTCACTAACAACCTACTGCAAGGATGGCGTTGATACTTCTTTTTTTAATAGATATCATGCCTATTCTTTTTCCTAATGCGGCAACAGCCCTATGGCCTATTAGGTTTTGACCGGTACATTTTAAGGGGCAGTTGATAGGTAAATGATTGGTGTAATTGGCCTGGCAGTAGTAAAGCAACAAAATCCATAAGATTGAGTGGGCTTATTTTTTGCGAGCTAAGTGTTTTGATTTGGGTGGGGTAAGTTTTCTTTTTAGTTTAGTTTTTTTCTGGATAGGAGTGTGTTTTTTCAGATATATAATTGTGCAAGAAAGTACGGAAATTAACAATGCCAGGCTTTTAAAAGGATTTGCTTCAAGCCAGTTTTTACTTGGCGTATTTGTCAAAACTACTTCCGGTCCATTTTCTATAACTGCTTCAGACAATGAATTTTTATCTCCGTAAACCCATGAATTTTCATTACCGTTGCTAACCCAGGTAAGATGAGGTAAATCAGTTTCTTTAAGCTTTATTAGGTCAATGCTTTCTTGAATCGGCAATTTCATTTTAAGCTCTTTTATTTGGGCTATTGGAGCTGTATATGCTATTTCAAATTCTACTTTTCTTTTATTTTCATCAACAGCTCGAGACTTATGAATATTAACCCAATAGATTACAAGCTTATTATCGGATGTTATTCCTACTTTATAACATCCATTGCAATGCCCAGTATAGCTTTGGTTAGACTTAGTAAGTTGGGTGTTAAAGTTGGGGAATGTGATATTATTTTCTTGAGTGGCTATGTCTATTTGGCCAAAGTAAGATACTTTTTCATTTAATATTTTTTTTAATGCATCCAGGTTTTGAATCTCTTCAAGTCCAGGAGGGCTTACAACTGAGTCAAGATTATTTTTTGAACTTGCATTTTCTACATCTAATTGAATAGAATGTTCCGTAGGTTGACTCTCATATATTGAACATGTATCAGCATATCCATACCCCTCTATATTATTTTTACAAACCCAAGTAAGATGCTTTAAGTCCGTTTCATCTTCATCAAGTGTTTTTAGCTGAGTGCTTTCTTGAATCGGCAACCTGACTCTCATCCCTTTTATGTCTTTTATAGGTGCTTGATATGCTAGCCCCTTTTTAATTTTTTGCTTATTATCTGAGCTATAGATATTGAACCAATGGATTACAAGCTTATCATCGGCTGTTATTTCTACTTTATAAAATCCATTGAAAATTGCGTAAAAATTCGCATTAAAACCAAACGCTGTACAAAAGCTTCCGAATGAGAGATTACTTGATTGAGTGGCTATGTCTATTTGGCCAAAGTAAGATACTTCTTCATTTAATATTTTTTTTAATGCATCTAGGGTTTGAATCTCTTCAAGTCTAGGAGGGCTTAAAACTGGGACAATGGTAAAAAATATAACAATCAAAAACTGCTTGATAGATTTCATATTCATGGAAAAATTTCGTTATTAATAGGTAACAAAAATAATGATTATTTATATTTTAAAAGCGCAAGTCTCTAATTTTGGTTTTTTAAGACAATTAAAAATGCTGGTTTAAAAATTATTTTAAGGCCTTAAAATTGTGAAGCTTGCTTATGTAAGCACTTTTATCAATATTTTATTTTTTAGTTGATGCGCTACACGTATGGCAATAAGCGAAGAAAACCACATTTTAACTACTGTTGGCGTGGTAAGTAAGGGCCGTGTAGATACTTATCATGGGAAGAGTTTAAAAGCATGGAGCGCTTGTCATTATGAGATGCATGTATATGCTCTTAGCAAGGGGGCAGATGAAGGTGACAATCCTAGCGTGATTCCTTGTGAAGGCAATGTAAAAAAAATGATTGTATCTCCTCGGGGTGATTATGTAGCTATGATTGCTGATGAGAAAGTGGTTTTGTACAATACAGCCAACAAAGTAGGGCAAGTGGTGAAGTCTTTCAGTTTAAAAGAATTTAAGCGTTATCATGTAGTAGATGCGTAACCCTACTACTCTAGCTCTAAGAAGATATGAGTTTACCAATAGCAAGTAGGTGGATGTTTTAGTCAAGTGACTAGTACATGGCTCACAGCCTATGCATGATTTTCGCTATCATGGTTTTTTTCCAAGTAGCAAAGTCCCCAGCTATAATACGTGCCCGAGCCTGTCTGACTAACCATAGGTAAAAGCAAAGATTTTGCAGCGTAGCGATTTGGGCACCTAGTCTTTCTTCTACCCGCATAAGGTGATGCAAGTAAGCTTTGGTATAATGCCTGCTTGCATAGTTTTTTAACAAAGGGTCTATAGGGCTAAAGTCCTCTTTCCACTTCTTTTTTTTAATAGATATGATCCCTTGTGTAGTAAACAACATCCCATTACGAGCATTGCGTGCAGGCATCACACAGTCAAACATATCTACCCCTAAACCTATACACTCTAGCAAATCTTCAGGCGTACCCACCCCCATCATATAGCGAGGTTTATCTTTAGGTAAGACTTCACAAACCCAATGAGTCACCTCATAAAGATGTCCGCTAGTATGACAAACCCCTCCTATAGCATACCCATCGCTCGCCACATTAGCCACATAATGGGCAGCGTGCAAGCGTAAGTCTTTGTATATCCCTCCTTGTACAATAGGAAAAAGAGACTGTGGATGGCCATATTTAGGTGCTGTATGCGCCATTTGTACCAGACAACGTTTTAGCCAACGATGCGTACGCTCCACAGAAGCTTTGCAATAGTCATAACTACATAAAGGCGGTGTGCATTCATCAAACGCCATGATAATGTCCGCCCCAATGCTACGCTGTATATCTATAGCATACTCTGGAGTAAAAAAGTGCGTACTCCCATCTATCGGCGCTTTAAAAATCACCCCCTCCTCCTTAATCTTCCGCTGTTGTGCCAGTGAATAAACCTGATACCCCCCGCTATCTGTAAGCAAAGGCCTATGCCAGTTCATAAACTTATGTATACCCCCCGCTTTTTCAAGTATGTCAGTGCCTGGACGCAAGTAGAGATGATACGTATTAGCCAAAATAATAGAGGCATCCACTTCACCCTCCAGCTCCCTTTGATGTACCGCCCTGACAGTGCCCATTGTGCCCACCGGCATAAAAATAGGGGTTTGTATACTACCTCTTGAAGTAGTAATCACCCCAGCACGCGCACTACTTCCAAGGTCTTGATGTGCTAAGACAAATTCCATGCTTTAAAAAAATAACAAAAATAAATATATATTTTTAATAGGTAAGATCATAGCTAACTCACATAAGCGCTAATACTTTTTTTTAAGCTAAGCCTTAGCATAATGCATGCGATAATGCCTAAAAAAATCTCACTGGCACTTTACTCAGCTTTGCCCC
>JBCCHA010000061.1:0-4632 GCA_039028995.1 Bacteroidota bacterium
AAGGCTTGCGGAAAACTCAAGACTTCAAAGCTGTAAGAAACTAAGTACCGGCCAGCTTAGAATTAGTCATAGTCAATATCGTATTGTATATGAGGCAATAGAACAAACTATCAAAGTAACCGTTGTATCTATAGGTCATAGAAGAGCAGTACATAAAATCTTAAAAATTTAAATCTACAAACAAATCGCTACGTAAATAAGACCCGTAGTCCACTCAAGATATAGTATTTATACCTTAATATTTACTTTTATAGCAGAAGAAATTTCAGTCTTCATCAGATTATCTATCGTTTTAGGTGTAGTTGAGTGCAAGTCTAGAAGACGTTTATGATTGCGTTGTTCAAACTGATCACGCGCTTTTTTATCTATAGTAGGCCCACGCAAAACCGTATATATACTTTTTTTCGTAGGTAATGGAATAGGGCCAGATACCACTACACCTGTAGATTGTACAGCTTTGATAATTTTATTAACACTTTTATCAAGTAATTGCTGATCATAAGATTGGAGTTTGATTCTTATTTTATTGCTCATGATAGATATAAGTTTATGGAGTTTGATTGTTAGCTATAATTTTTTCTGCAAGATGACTAGGCACAGGTGCATGGTAAGCAAAAGTTATCGTAGCTGTAGCCCTTCCTGAACTCAATGTACGCAGTCTTGTGATATACCCAAAAAGCTCAGAGAGTGGCACATCAGCCTCTATAACCTGCACTTGGTTTTTTATGCCCATATTTTTCATGATGCCACGCTGACGATTCAAATCACCTGTTATAGCTCCAGTATACTCATCGGGGGTGACGACCTCTACCGCCATGATAGGCTCCAAAATTACCGGAGCTGCCTTTTTAGCTGCTACCTTAAAGGCTACTTGGGCACAGAGCTCAAAAGAAAGATTGTCAGAGTCGACTTTATGATAGGAGCCATCCATCAAATCTACCTGCATGGCTTCTACTGGGAAGCCTGAAAGTGGCCCATGCTTCATCGCATTTTCAAAGCCTTTTTGTATAGCAGGTATAAATTCTTTAGGGATATTACCCCCTTTTATTTGATTATTAAACACAAGCCCCTTTTGCGTTTTTCCCTCCTCTTCCTCTCCAGAAACTATGGGCCCTATAGTAAAAACAATATCTGCAAATTTACCCCTACCACCTGTTTGCTTTTTATACACCTCTTTATGCTCTACACTGCCAGTAAGTTTTTCTTTATAAGCTACCTGAGGAGCACCTTGGTTTACTTCCACATTAAATTCACGTTTAAGCCGATCTATAGCTACCTCTACATGCAACTCTCCCATGCCACTGAGTATAGTTTGGCCCGTTTCCTCATTAGTAGCTATTCTAAGCGTAGGGTCTTCCTCTACAAGCTTAGCTATAGAAAGCGTAAGCTTATCCAGATCAGTTTGTTTTTTAGGCTCTATTACATAGCTTATTACAGGCTCAGCAAAGCTGATAGACTCAAGTAGTATCTTATTGTTTTCATTGCAGAGCGTATCCCCTGTTTTGACATTTTTAAATCCCACAATAGCACAAATGTCCCCTGCTTGAATGGTATTAATCGGATTCTGTTTGTTAGAATGTATTTGTAAAAGACGGGAGATGCGTTCTTTTTTCTGCGTACGTGCATTGTATATACTTGTGCCGGAGTTAAGCTGTCCTGTATATACACGTATGAAAGCCAACCTACCTACAAAGGGGTCCGTAACTAGTTTAAAGACCAATCCAGAAAATGGGGCTTCTTTGTCAGTAGGATAAGTGATTTCCTTTTGCGTATCGGGATTTAGCCCAGTTGTAGGAGGCAAGTCTAGTGGGGAAGGCAAGAATGTGCACACGGCATTTAACAAGGTTTGCACCCCTTTATTTTTAAAGGCAGATCCACATAACATGGGGGTGATAGATAGACTAATAGTAGCTTTTCTTAAAGCATCGATCAGCTCTTGCTCTTGAATAGTGTCAGGGGCTTCTAAAAATTTCTCTAACAAAGACTCATCTTCAGCAGCAGCAGCTTCTATGAGCTGCTCGCGATATTTCTGGGCTACTTCTATTAAATCTTCTGGAATGCTTTCATAGCTATACGTCATGCCTTTGTCACCTTCGTTCCAAATAATAGCTTTATTCGCAATCAGATCTACTACGCCTTTGAAGTGATCTTCTTTTCCTATAGGTATTTGTACAGGTACAGGATTGGCCATGAGCTTAGTTTTCACTTCTTCTACCACATTAAAAAAATCGGCACCTATGCGATCCATTTTATTGACAAAGCAAATACGGGGCACTTTATATTTATTAGCCTGCCTCCATACCGTTTCCGATTGAGGCTCTACACCTGAGTTAGCACAAAATACGGCTACTGTGCCATCTAGCACACGCAAAGATCGCTCCACCTCCGCTGTGAAATCTACGTGGCCAGGGGTGTCTATGATATTGATTTGATAGCGATTGGCTTGGTACTCCCAAAAGGTAGTAGTAGCTGCAGACTGAATGGTAATGCCACGCTCTTTTTCTTGCGGCATACTATCCATAGTAGCCTCCCCTTTGTGCACTTCTCCTATTTTGTGTGTACGATGTGTATAATAGAGAATACGTTCTGTAGTAGTAGTTTTTCCTGCATCTATATGGGCAGCAATACCAATATTTCTTACAAGCTTGAGGCGGGATTCCATAATTCAGGGTAAGTATAAGGTTTAGTTAAAATTTAAAGTGGGAGAAGCTTTTGTTTGACTGAGCTACTTTATAGACCTCATTTTTCTTTTTCATGGCAGCCCCTTCACCTTGAGAAGCTGCTATAAACTCCGCAGCTAGCTTTAGTGACATGCTTTTTTCATTTCTTTTTCTCGCACTATGAATCATCCATTTGTTAAACAAATACACCTTACGCTCTGGCCTAGTCTCTATAGGCACTTGATAAGTAGCCCCTCGCATACGCCGAGATTTCACCTCTATCATAGGTGTCACCTTTTCTAGGGCTTTTTGAAATACCTCATGCCCATTTTTTTTCGTTTTTTCTTCTATGATGTCAAAAGCTTTGTACAAAATAGCGTATGCTTTACTTTTTTTACCCTCTTTCATAAGCGCATTTACAAACTTAGTTATTGCTACATCACTATATTTAATGTCAGGCTGTATAAATCTTTTAGGTGCTTTTCCTTTACGCATGTTTTTTAAAAAAAATAGTTTAGATTAAATAATTTTTATGCTGCTTGAGTAGCTTTAGGTTTTTTAGTTCCATACTTAGATCTGCCTTGCAAACGTTTTTCTACGCCTGAGGTATCTGCCACCCCACGTACGATATGATATTTTACACCTGGCAAATCTGGGACTTTACCCCCACGTACCAATACCACAGAGTGCTCTTGCAAGTTATGACCTTCACCTGCTATGTACGCAATGACTACCTTCTCTGTAGTAAGCCTTACAAGAGCTACCTTTCTCAAAGCTGAGTTAGGTTTTTTAGGAGACACTGTATACACTTTTACACATACGCCTTTTCTTTGTGGGCAATTTTTCAGAGCTTGTACTTTACTCTTTTTATTTTTTTTGCTGTTTTTACTTCTTGGATTTTTTATGCACTGTTGTGTAGTAGACATTGAATAATATTTTTTTTGATTTTTAAATCAGGGTAATATTTGGCAAATCTATGGAATCTTTATTCTTTATCAAAAAATTTAAAGTTAAAAAAGCTTGGCTAACATACGGTGTAAGCAGATTTTTAGATGAACTAAACACTTTTATCCATCACAAACTGCCCACACACACATTATAGTGGGTGAATATTGCTAGCTCACATGCATGAGCTATACTGCGTAAACCATTGATATTATGATCAAATCCAACTACATTCTTAAGCTAGTTTTATGCTAGGCCTAAACTTTCCAGCCACATCCTCCTATTTATTAAATTACGCATAGCAGCAGTATCTCCCGTATTCCTAATCCAATAATTTAAAAAACACTATACGCCTACTTTCCTCTGATCCAGCATCTCCCCCATGCCATTAACTTCTTCTATACCCAAAGCCCTCTTCATGCATGCTTTCTTGAGAAATCTAACAAGATACCCAAGCTTAAACCCTGCCCTGCTTTGCCAATATGCCTACGAACTAGCCAAGATCTATAATAGATTTTACGCCACGCTCCCTATACACCAAGAAAAAGACACCGCTTCGTACAAAAGATGTAGCGCATCTATTGTCTATAAGATTTTTTCATCAAACTTTTTGTGAGCCTACACCTGACCTTGCGACACCGCAACCTTTGCGTGGTGGGTGACGATGACCAGTCGATCTATGCGTGGCGAGGAGCCGACGTCACGCACATTCTCAGTTTCACCGAAGATTGGCCGGATGCAAAAGTGGTGTGCTTGGAAGACAACTATCGCAGCACGGGCGAAATCCTTTCCATGGCGAACCGGCTGATCGCCTTCAATACCCATCGACATGACAAGACGCTGATTGCCAGCCGTCCCAGCGGGCCTCGGCCACGAATCGAGCAGCACAAGGACGAGACGGCCGAAGCCAAGTCGGTGGTCAGTGAGATCTCACGATTGATCGATACTCAGCATGTGCAGCCACGTGACATCGCCATCCTGTTTCGCACCAACGAACAGCCTCGCTTGTTCGAGACGGAACTCCGCA
>JBCCHA010000062.1:0-4537 GCA_039028995.1 Bacteroidota bacterium
AGATATTGGCGTACGGTTTTTGAGTCATCTTTAAAAAAAGGCTGAGCAAGTAACGTATTTTCTTGAAAAAACTTACTCAACTTCCCCTGCATTATTTTTTCTGCTATAGCTGCAGGCTTGCCTTCTTTTGCTAAATTTTCTTCAATGATAAGCTTTTCCCTTTCTACAATACTTGCATCTATACTATCCTCATCAATAGCTATAGGATCGCTAAATACCACTTGTATAGCCATCTCTTGAGCTACTTGCAAACCCTTATCATGTTGCCCACTCAAGCTTACCAATGAGCCTATTCGATTTCCCGTATGTATATAAGCACTTACTAACGAGCCACTTAGTGTAGCATATTTTGTGATTAAAATATTTTCCCCAAGCCTTGCTACACCTTCTTCAATAATTTTTTGTACAGAAACGCCATCTTTCTCAGTTTTTAAAAACATTTTTAAATCTATGCACTGATTTTCCAGTGCAATATGTAATAAATTACTGCTTAGCTCTTGAAAAAGATGATTACGAGCTACGAAGTCTGTCTCACAGCTTAGGGTAAAGATTACACCAAACTGATTATCTGCATTTACCTTTGCAAATATTGTACCTTGATTGGTGATTTTATCTAGTTTCTTAGCAGCGATTTTCTGTCCTTGTTTACGTAACCAAATAATAGCCTTCTCAAGGTCTCCATTAGACTGCTCTAATGCATTTTTGCAATCTAGAGTACGTGCTTGAGTGAGCTTTTTTAACTTTAATATATTTTGTGTATCCATAGCTTATCTTACTTAGTTTCAGGTTTAGTTTTTTGCACCTTATCCATACTAGATGCAAGCTCATTTGCTATATAGTGCAGTATCACAGATATAGATGAACTAGCATCGTCATTAGCAGGTATAGGATATTCTACCATTTCTGGAGATGAATTGCTATCTACTATAGCAAATACAGGTATACCAAGTTTAGTGGCTTCCTTTACACAAGTTTGTTCTTTTTTAATATCTACTACAAAAATAGCTGCTGGCAGGCGATTGATAGTACTTAACCCCTTTAAGTTTTTTTCCAGCTTCGCTTGTTTGTGCGCAAAACTAAGCTGTTCTTTTTTAGTAAGATGTTTGTAGCCGGCACTCTCTTTAACTACATCCATATTAGACAATTTCTTAAGCAGTTTACGTATGGTAATGAAATTAGTAAGTGTACCCCCAAGCCACTTTTCAGACACATACGGCTGTGCCAGCTTTTCTGCCTGTTCTTTTATGAACCCTTTAGCAATTTTTTTAGTACCGACAAAAAGTATTTTTTTCCCAGACTCTATAAGAGCTTTCATAGGCTTTATAGCACGGGTTAAACACGCCAGCGTCTGCTTGAGGTCAATGATGTGAATACCATTTTTACTCATAAAAATGTAGGGAGAAAAGTGTGGGTGGCGTTTCTGAGTAGAGTGACCAAAGTGCACACGTGCATCTAGTAATTCTTGTGTAGTGAGCTGTTTGAGTTCTGTCATATAATCAAAGTTAAAATTAACGTTTTACCCATGTAAATTTCTTACGGGCTTTTTTCTGTCCAGGCTTTTTACGTTCTACTTTTCTAGCATCGCGAGTGAGCAAGCCATTTTTTTTGATGATAGGGTGATGCCCTGGTTTAAGCTTCACTATAGCTCTTGCTATAGCAAGACATGCAGCTTCTGCCTGCCCAGTAGTACCCCCCCCTTTTACACTAAGATGTATATCATACACAGTAATTTCCTCTGTCAGATAAAGCGGTTTTTTTACACTCTGTATCAGCTGAGATGTTGAAAAATATTTTTCTATTGGTCGTTTATTAACCCATATCTCCCCTTTACCCTCAGCTAGTCGTGCACTAGCCGTAGCTGTTTTTCTGCGTCCTGTAGCTTGCATGATGTACATATTATATTTATTGGCTTATGAATATTTTAAAGGCATTGGTAATGGTTTTTGTGCTTGATGAGGATGCTCCATTCCTGCATATATCAATACATTTCTAAGCAGTTCCGCACCCAACCTATTTTTAGGCAACATCCCCTTTACAGCCTTTCTTAATATTTCAGTAGGTTTTTTTTCTAGCAGCTTTTTAGGCGTAGTCACTCTTTTACCACTAGGATATCCTGTATAAGATAAGTATGCTTTATTTTCCATTTTATCACCCGTAAAAACCACCTTTTCCGCATTAATCACTATCACCTTGTCTCCACAATTGATGTGTGGCGTATAGTAAGGCTTATGCTTCCCTCTTAGTAAAACTGCTATTTGGCTGGCCAATCTACCTACAACCTGACCATTAGCATCTACTATCCAACATGTAGTTTCTACCTGTGAAGGCGTGATAGACTTTGTTTTATATAGACGAACACTCATCTTGATTTTGATCTAAAAATAGTATGGGCAAATTTACGCATGTAATTAAAAAAAAAAAATAATCTAGCCAATCTCTATGGCTTTTTATGAGCTAATCTCAACCCCCCCAAAAAAGTAAAGTGACTTCCCTTATCATATATGCGCCAATCTGCCAGAAGATTGACACACTACAATCACCCTCTTTGCCAAAAGTCTGCATAGTATAGTACTACATTGTTGAGTAGACTTTAAAGAAAAAAAGAGCTCACTACCATACTAAAAAAACACTACCCCTAAAGCCTTCATATACAAACACCTATCAAGCCTAAAAAACAACCTACAGCTCATTGCCCTCACACATCACTATCTCATACACCCTTTGCGTATGCCCAGTTAACCTAAACCTTTCATCAATCCTATAGCCTACAACCCAGGCTATCTCTCCATTTGAAAGCAACACATTCACCCTTGATTTTTCATGCAAACCCACTTTACAATCTATGAGAAAATCACTCACTTTTTTGCTATGCCCTGCCCCCAAAGGCCTAAACACATCCCCCGCTTGCCAAGGTCTCAACAAAAGCGGAAAACTAAGCTTATTAAAATCCAAAGCAGCCACACTGGCCTCTCTACGTATCTGGTAACTCGCACAATCTAATATACTAAAATCCAACCCATACCCAGCAGTATCCACATGCCTAGTAGCAGTAGAAATCACATGATTTGTCAGCTGCACATCCTTTTTTTCCCCTATCACCCAACAGTCACGCTCTACCAACAACCAATGCGTCAGCGTATACAGCCTTTTACCCACCTGAGGCGGCTTTTCCCACCAGCGCTGTAAGTCTTGAAATGAAAATCCAAACTCTTTGATCCATTCAAACACTACCAACGGGGGGCAAGATGGAGGCAATAATTTTAAATATACATAATAATAAGGTTTCTTGTACACAAAAGCCACCTTTTTAACCCTCTCACAATATTCATTAAACACGCTTTCCACCTGCCTAAGCTTAGTAAGCCTAGTCAAAAAAGTAACCTCTATATTAGGATTTAGCACTTTCAGTGCAGGCACGACCTCATGCCGAATCCAATTGCGATCATACTTCACCCCCCCATTACTCTCATCCTCACGCCAGCGCAGCTTTTCACTTTTTGCATACCCTACAATCTCTGCTTTAGAAGCAAAACCCAACGGCCTTATCACCGACCCCACCCTAGGCAATATCCCATGCAAACCATTCAAACCAGTACCTTTAGCCAAGTTATATAAAAAGGTCTCAAGCTCATCATTAATATGATGCCCAGTAGCCACCTGAGCTAATTTTTTTTTTACCAACACCCTATTAAACCATTCATAACGAAGCGCCCTAGCAGCCATCTGTATAGACAGCTTATGCCGCTTGGCATAACCAACCGTATCAAACCTTTCACTATAGCAATCCACCCCATACCCCCTAGCCATCTCATGTACAAAAGCCTCATCCCCATCAGCCTCCCCACCCCGCAAACCAAAATTAGCATGACCTATCACAAACTCCAATCCAGCCCTTTTGAATAGATCTACAAGCACCATAGAATCCACCCCCCCACTTACCGCCACCAAAGTAGTAGTACACTGCGGGACTAGTGCATTATCAGCCACGTATGAAATAAATTGCTTTAACATAAAAGCTACAAAAATAGTGACCTTTGAGTTTTCTCAAATCACCAAACAAAAAATTTACCCACCACAAAGTATTGCATATATGAAAATCACCCAATAAACTTGTACCATTATTACATCACTACATTCAGCTTATTATTATGTTGCCCTCCATTAGAAAAAAAATCGGCCAAACCGCCTTCCTAACCCTTTTAAGTATCGCATTAGTTCATCCTCACGCCCAAGCAAAAACCAAATCCTCCGCTTCCCAAACACATCCCCCTCAAGCCAGCGATTTCAACAAGTTTGTAGACAAAAACAGCAAAACCATCAAAGCCATTGGCATAGTTGGGGGTAGTGCACTCGCTTTGGCAGGCTATAGATATTCGTCTACCAACACCCAAGATGACACTTTGATTAGTGTATTTAATGGTAATTTCGGAGGTTTAATGATGAATTACAGAGAGATGAAGGAATTGCAATTTTTGTATGATGATGCAGAAAATCAAGACTTGACATCTGCAAATGCAGAAAAAGCTCATAATAAGAC
>JBCCHA010000063.1:0-4519 GCA_039028995.1 Bacteroidota bacterium
TGGACCTGAACTCAGTAGCCAAGCCCAAGAAAACGGCCTATTTGCCGTTTTACTCGCCTTACTGCTTATCGTCCTGTTTATGATTTTATACTATGGAGTAGCAGGCCTCATAGCTAGTTTAGCTCTAATAGCCAATGCAATCATCATGTTAGGCGCTTTAGCTCAAATCAAGGCAGCACTCAGCCTGCCAGGCATAGGAGGCATTATTATTTCTCTAGGCGCAGGTATTGATGGCACCGTAATCATTCTTGAAGTCATAAAATCTAACTTAAGAAAAGGCCTAAGTCTTAGAAAAGCCTTTTCAGATGGCTATACCACCTCTTACGGATCCATTATAGATGCTAACCTGACCACCCTAGCCGCAAGTATCGTTTTATACCTATGGGGGCAAGGCGCTGTAAAAGGCTTTGCTACCACACTTACCATTGGCACAATAAGCTCTTTCTTTACATCTGTACTCGTAAACCGCGTGATTACAGAAGGATTTATCCGTGCATTTGGTATCAATAAACTTTCTTTTTCCCTTTTTAAAAAAATATAAACCACTATGATTAATTTTTTTCGTATACGTAAATTTACCTACCTCATATCCTTTACCTCCATCTTTGTACTAGGAGGCGGATTGATTTATAAACAAGGCGGGCTCAGTTTTGGGCTTGAATTTACAGGAGGAAGATCTTTTATAGTCAGTTTTCAAGAATCACCAAAAATAGACACTATTAAAGACCAGTTAAAAACCGCTTTTGACAATCAAAGTACCAATGTAAAAACTTATGGAAGTACCAACGTATTACGCATTACCACCAGCTACCTATTAGGTCAAAATGACCCCCAAACCAATCAAGCTGTACAAAAAATCCTTATTGACACCTTAAATAAAGCCCTACCCCCCAAACATCACAAAGCAACCAAACAAAATAATAATCGCTTTGAAATCCTCTCTTCTTCTATTATAGCCCCCACAGTAGCAGGAGAAGAAACCAATGCCTCTATCATAGCTAGTATACTTTCCCTACTTATGATTTTAGCCTACTTATTACTTAGATTCCGTAAATTCCAATACAGCCTAGCTACCGTCATGGCCCTTATACATGATGGCCTTGCCGTAATTACTGCATTTGTCATTGCACGTCAATTTGGTATACGCTATGAAATCAACAGCTACATCGTAGGTTCAATACTAGCAGGGATAGGCTACTCTTGTAACAATAGCGTAGTAATTATCACCTACTTCATTAACCTACTCAAAGAATCTCAAATTCGCGATTTGAAAGAAGTAGGCAATTTAGCCATTACACAAACCCTAAGCCGAACTATGATCACCTCAGGCACCACTTTTATCGCTGTAGCCTGTTTATACATCTTTGGAGGTGAAGCCCTGCGTGCCTTTTCTTTTTCCATGATAGTAAGTATTATAGCAGGCACCTACTCCTCCTTATTTGTTATACCCCTTGCCTATGATTTAGACAGATTAACCCAAAAAATGCGATTTGCCAGATAAGCCATACCTATAACATTTAACCATCACCTAAAAAAATATTACCCATTATGACCTCAAAAGTACAAATCATTACAGATGCTGATGCAGCAAAAACCATCCAACAAAATAAAATTGTCCTTATAGACTGCTGGGCACCTTGGTGCGGACCTTGCAAGCAAATAGCCCCAATTATAGATAAACTAGCTGACCAGTATGAAGGCAGCGCAACTATTGCCAAGCTTAATATTGATGAAAACCCCGATTTTCCCTCATTGCATCACATAAGAAGCATTCCTACCTTGCTTATATTTAAAGATGGAGAAAAGGTTGAGCAGCTAATAGGCCTACAACCTATGCAAGTCATCTCTGACAAACTAGACCGTTTAATCAATCAATAAACCCCTCTTTTCAAAGGCTATCCCCACCTAAAGCAAAATTTACTGCTTTTCCTCCTTGGATACCGTATGCCCATCTTAAGTAGGCATAATGTCGAAATTACGCATTCTGGCATAGAAAACTCTTCAGTGCAAACCGTGCAAATATACTTTAATACCTATTGTGAAAACCTATTTTTCTAGTTAAAATTGTAGGTATAACCAACTATTCACCTAATATGAAAAGTATATATACCAGGTTTCAAATACTACTTGTAGCCAGCTTTTTTTTACCAGGAAATCCGTTTTTTGCCCAAAAAAAGTCCAATCTAAAAAGCAGAATCCAAAATGAAAAAACACTGCATAGCAATAGGCAATTTAGTGAAGTACATATGTCTCAAAGACCAGTAAAAAAAGGATTATTTACCTTAAACCAAACCTTTTCATCTTTTTGTGTACTCACACTAGCAGCCAGTTTATTATGGATAGCCTGTAGTAAAAATACCACACTCGCCAATGAGGCACCAATAAAAAAAACATTCACTTGGACATTTTGTGAGTTTTTTACAAATGACCCAGCCAAATTAGGCAGCCTCATGGACTTCCTATTTTTTCAAGAGAATAGGCTTATCAAAGCCAATAGTCTTTTTGAGACACTTACCAAGTGGAGCCCTGTCCCCTTCTCTTGTCTTATTGCAGTCTACTTCGGTGCTACCGCCATACTCTTCCTATTCTATCACCTAGTCTACAAAGGGCTATCTGCTCCAGTAGCTAAAAAACAAAACATGCAATCTTTACACCTTGAGATCAACCTACCTAACACCTCAATACAAAATAAGGAGTTAAGCCATGCGGGAGATGAATCTCTGCAACGCAATAAAAAAAGACGCACTCGGCCCAAATCTCAAAAACAAGAAAAAAAAGCAAGTCAATCATCTTCTCAAAAAAAGAAAAAAGATGCTAAACAGGAGGAAGACGATCAAGAAAGCTTGCTTATTTCACGTTTCATAGCCACCTAATTTTTCTTATTTTTTTATCAACTTCATATTATGAAAGTAAATTTAAACAACTTATTTTTTTTAGATATCGAGACCGTATCTTGCGTGCCCTCTTTTGAAGACCTTAAAGTGCCTATCAATAATTTTTGGCTTAAAAAAGCCCATCTTTTAGGTGCGCAAACAGAAGAGGCGCAAAAGGCGCTATTTTTTGAAAAAGCCGGTATTTTCGCAGAGTTTGGGAAAATAGTCACTATCAGTGCAGGCTGGTTTCAGACTAGTCCAGAAGGCAAACCAATACTTTATGTAAAGGGGATAAGCCATGACGAAGAGCAGGTGTTGCTGCAAAGATTCAAAGAGCTACTTGATAAGTTTCAGTTTAAAAATGTGCAAATTTGTGGCCATAACATCAAAGAGTTTGACATTCCCTACATATGCCGTAGGATGACTGTCAACCATATGCCTTTGCCAGGTTTAATTGATATAGCTGGCAAGAAGCCTTGGGAGGTGAATCATATAGATACTATGGAGCTCTGGAAATTTGGAGATAGGAAAAACTATACTTCTCTGGACTTACTGGCGCACCTTTTCAATATCCCCTCGAGTAAATCTATCATGCAAAATCATGAAGTAAACCACTATTACTACATCAAAAAAGACCTACTATCTATTCAGAAATATTGCAATCAAGATGTGGTAGCTACTGCCAGGCTGTTTTTAGCACTTAACTTTTTGCCTTCTGTACCTGACTCTTCTATTGTATTTGTATAGGGTAAAAGCGCATCAGCCAATGGTAAATAGATACATTGTGCCTTAAGTTATTTCACTACAAGCACCTCCGAAAACATCTTGCCCTTGCGCTGCTATCTCAAGAATAAAATCAAATAATTGTTGACTAGGCAGTGTATTTTGATTTTGTATTTCCTTTAAAATGCCTTCAGACCAAATGATTGTTTCTTGAGGATGCTTGTGGTTAAAATTGCACGAAAATCCTTTTAAATTTTTATCTGGAAAATCTCTTTTCCAATACATGACGTAATTACCGAATTTTAATTCTTCCTTTATTGCTTGCTTGCCTACTGTGTCTTGTATACTTTGTAATATTTTTTCAAAAGCCTCCCTGCATGAAGATTTATTGAATTTTGTATTTTTCTTTTGAGTTGTTTTTGCATATTCCGCATATATTTTTATTGCTCCTTTATCATCCCTATATGGCATGAGAGTATTATCTCCAAAATTAATAGAAGATTTAGCCTCCTGACATTGCTTTATATATGTTGCAAAAAGCTTTTTAGCACGTGCTTCTTCTGCACTTTCGGTAGCTGAGGTGCGTGTTGTATCTTTGGTATTTGAGGTGTCTTTGCTAGTATTATTATCTCTTGTGTCTTCTCCATGCTGGGTATTTTTAGTGATATAAACTATAGTTCCTCCTGCTCCTGCTCCTGCTAAAAAAACTCCTAAAATGCATAATTTTTTACACTGATGACTGGTTGCTTGACTAGGCTTATTTTGGGGTTTGGGATTTTCTTTAGTTGTATTTTTGGGGCTGGTATGACTGTGGGGTGTGGCATTGATGGATGAAGCAGATAGGGCAAGGCTTACAAGTGCCAAATGAAGTATTGAAATGCTTTTTGGAATGAATTTTGTCATGATATGTATTGAAATTACAA
>JBCCHA010000064.1:0-4487 GCA_039028995.1 Bacteroidota bacterium
CTATTTTAAATGTGTGGTACAGTTACTTTAAGGTGGTGGTGGAAAAGAAGAAGATTATTATAATTTAATAGAAAAATACGGCAAAAATGTTTATGAAAAGGCTGCACAACATATTCAAAAAAATAATAAAATCGAGACTGATGATGATCTTGCTAAAGAAATGGCAAATAAAATAGCATTGGATAAATTTGAAGAAATGAATGCTTTATCTGAACTTGCTTCTTCAAATTTTAATCAAGTATTTGAAAAAACATTCATTCAAACTATTGCTGATAAAGCTTTTGATGATTCTAAGAAATATATAGATTTTAAAAATCAGCCTAACTATAATCAAAATATTTATGATTTACGGACTAAGGATGTAGGAGATATCTTTGATGCAGTTGCTATAGATGAGTTAAGTCAGAAGCTGGCTGATTTAGTGGCCATAGATGCATCTGAAGGTTTAGATGCATTTACTAATGCTGCTTCAGATGCTGCCTGTAAAGCTGATGATCTTGCTGCTGCTATTGCCCCTACTTCTCCTGATGATGCAAAGAAAACTCAACAAGATTTGAAGGAAGCATCTGCTGAATTCGAAGCTATGGATAAGAGCCAACTAAGTGATGAAATTATTCGTTGTGCCAATAAATTAATAGCGACAATAGCCCAAATAGATAAATTTGGAGATAAAGAGGCACTAATTGACCCAATAAATCAGTTTTGTGATAAAGTTGCTGGTCTTGATAAAGCCAAAGAAGCTGATATTGAAGGTCTTAAGCCTAAACAAGAAGATGAAGATGAAGCTAAGAAAGCTAGAAAGAAGCAATTAAAAGATGAGGAAGAGGAGGAATTAGCCGAAAAGAAAAGGCTTGCTAAGGAGGAGGCTGAGAAGCTTAAATTAGAGCAACAAGCTAAGCAGCTTCAGGAGGAGGAATTAGCAGCACAGAACAGGCTTGCTGAGGAGGAGGCTGAGAAGCTTAAATTAGAGCAACAAGCTAAGAAGGCTAATGAGGAGAAATTAGCAGCACAGAAAAGGCTTGCTGAGGAGGAGGCTGAGAAGCTTAAATTAGAGCAACAAGCTAAGAAGCTTCAGGAGGAGCAATTAGAAAAAAAGAAAAGGCTCGATGAACTCAATGCTCATAATGCTAGCTCTAAAGATATAAAGAAGGCTAAGCAAGATTTAGATAATGTTGAGAAAAATTTAGATGATGTTGAGAAAAAGGTTATTGATCAAAACAATTTAGTAAATACAGCTAAAAAGATTGTTGATGAAAAGGTTGCTGTTGAAGAGGAAACTGTTAAGGAGGTTACTGCTCAAAACAATGTAGTAAATGCTGCTAAAAAAGCTATCAAAGCACATGCAGGCGGTGCTAAAGGCAGAGACATAACCATTCATATAAGTTATCTACCCAAAGATAGTAAAAACAAAGATGAAAAATCAGAAGACCCTATCTTTACCGTAAAAAACGGTCTAATAGCTACTGGTACTTTAGCTGGGCTAGTTGGGGCAATTTATTACTTCACAATAAAAAGTAAGCCAAGCCAAGCCACTGATACTACTGATGACACCGCAAAAGAATAAGAAAGTAAAGAAGTAGAAGATAAAATTAATTAATCCATAAAAGGCAAGCTATTTAAAAAATAGCCTGCCTTTTATGCTTTTTATACCATATATACCAAAATGCAACCATAAAGCCCCTTCGCTTTAAACGCCCTCTTATCAGCAAAAAATACTTAAAAGTCAGCAAAAAATCGTATCTTAGCACTTTCATATCAATTGATTTGTTCAATAACTTATGGCAGTAAAAATACGATTAGCAAAAAGAGGAAGAAAAAATAAACCCCTATACAGTATTGTAGTGATTGATAGTAGATCAAAACGAGACGGGCGTTTTATCGAAAAAATAGGCACATACAATCCTCATCAAAAACCCGCTCAAATTCAACTTAAAGACCACATCGCACTAAAATGGCTATTGCAAGGCGCACAACCCACAGATACAGTCCGTAGTATCCTATCCTCACAAGGCGTAATGCTCAAAAAGCACCTTCAAACAGGCGTATTAAAAAGAGCTATCACCCAAGACGTAGCAGACCAACGCTTTGCTACCTGGAAAGCCACCTATGAAAACAAAAAAAGAGCCTTTGTAAGAATCCCCCACACCACATCTCAACCTGCTACCCTTCAAACAAATACAATAGTTGCCCCCATAGCAGACCAACCTAAAGAAGAAACCCAGCAGCAAGCCACTGAAAAAAAGACTACACATGAAGCCTAAGCCCAAGTAGATTAAAATACCTCCAACTAATAAAAAAAAGAAAACGCCTTTAAAGTATCACTTTAGAGACGTTTTCTTACTTTATAAAATAACCTCGTAAACCATCTTATAAGTAGCGGGGGCAGGTATCGAACCTGCGACCTTCGGATTATGAGCCCGACGAGCTACCACTGCTCTACCCCGCGATCAAATACACCAGATTAACAAACGCTAATCTTAGACACAAACTTAGCCTTTTTATACTTTAAAAAAAAATATATATCACCATCATACCCTCAAAACTCAAACCAATTCACCCCCCATAGCCCTAGCCCATATAAAATTTCAGACAAACTAGATGAGTCAGTCTAAAAAAATATTAGATTTAGCCCAAATTTAACCCAACCCACTCAATATACATTTTTACCCCCCCTATGCTACACAATAACCCCATAGATAGACACGCTCCTATCCCCCCACAACTATTTATAAACAACAGAAAAAAACTCACCCAAAAACTACTCCCCAACTCACTAGTAGTCATACACGCCAACGACATCTTCCCCACAGGAGCTGACGGCATAATGCCTTTCCGTCAACACACCGATCTCTTCTACCTCTCAGGAATTAACCAAGAAGAAACCATTCTACTACTCTATCCAGAAGCCACAGAACAAGCACATAAAGAAATCCTTTTTATCAAAAAAACCACACCTGAAATAGCAGTATGGGAAGGGCAAAAATACACCAAATCCCAAGCCCAAGCCTCCACAGGCATCACCCACATACACTGGTTAGAAAAATTCCCTACCCTTTTTCATGCACTCATGCGTAAAGCCGATCATCTATACCTATATACAGACGAGCACACCAATCATGACATGCATGTACAAACACGTAATAAGCGATTTGTCCACTGGTGCAAAACCCATTATCCACTCCATAGCTACAAACGTCTAGCCCCTCTCATGCAAGACCTACGCATGATAAAATCACAGATAGAAATCGACTTAATCCGTAAAGCCTATACCATTACAGAAAAAGGATTCAGGCAGATGATACCTTTGCTCAAACCTGGCATAATGGAATATCAACTAGAAGCCTCATTAATCAAAACCTTTACAGAAGAAGCCTCATTAGGATTTGCCTACACCCCCATCATAGCCTCTGGAGCAAACTCATGCATACTCCACTATATCGCCAACAACCAAGCCTGTAAAGCCGGAGACCTAGTTTTGTTAGACATCGGCGCCCTATATGGCAACTATCACGCAGACCTCACCCGCGTCCTACCAGTAAGTGGTCAATTTACCCCACGCCAAAAAAAGGTATATCAAGCAGTTTTACATGTATTTAAACACGCTAAAAAACTACTTGTACCAGGTAACAACTTCACTACCTACACAAAAGAAATAGGCGAAATCATGACAAAAGAACTCTTAGATCTAGGCCTACTTACCAAACAAGAAGTAAAAGACCAAGACCCACTTCAACCCGCCTACAAAAAATACTTTATGCATGGCACCTCCCATCACTTAGGGCTAAGCACCCACGATGTAGCAGATAAGTCAAAACCCTTTGCCCCAGGCATGGTGCTCACCATAGAGCCAGGCATATACCTACCTGAAGAAGGCTTTGGTATTCGACTAGAAAATGGGGTAGTGATACGAGAAAACCGAGTAGAAGACTTAGTGCCCAATCTGCCTCTTGAGCCAGAAGCCATAGAAAGCTTAATGCACAAAAAATAGCACACCCATTTTTACAAAAATGCAAGCCAAATCCCAATGGATGCGAACCTGCCTTCAGCCTGTTTCATCTACCTACTATTCATTATAATACTCTTTAGTCAACATCTTCATAAGTTCCATTGGCGTAAGGTCAAATGCTTTGGCAATAAAGAAAAATGTACTTAACTTGGGCTCATTAAGTCCTTTTTCTAATAAGTAAATAGTGTTAATATGCAATCCACTTATTGTGGCTAATTGATCTTGAGACAGTTTTCTTTGCTTTCTCATTTTCCGTAGCATTAGACCTAAAGTGTTGTGTATTCCTATATTCATAATAAAAAGATTTAAAATTATATTAGTAAAGTTATATACTTCGTGATTCAAATTTTTCACATAGAAATGTGGCAACCTAAAAATTTATATTATGACTAAACTTATCCCCACAATTAAAAAACATTTATACATCCTATATACCCTTCATTTGGTACTTTTTGCAGGCATGTCTTATTCTTACGCAAAC
>JBCCHA010000065.1:0-4411 GCA_039028995.1 Bacteroidota bacterium
CCTACGCAAACTGCAAGCGGATTGGCAGACCCGAACAAACCCAAAAATTCTTCAAACCAAAAATTGAAACAAGAAAAAAAACCTAAATCTAATGAGGGAAAAGACTCCCAAACTAGTGACAAAGCCCTTAACCCTGACAATCCACCAAATGCTAAATTGACTAATACAGAAGATAAAACCCTAAACGAAAATCATTCAAATACTAACTCAGCAAATACATATAATGGGTTTTTATTCGGATTGGGAGGAATAGCAGCCATTAGTAGTGGATTTATTTTTTACCTACAACATCAAAAGGCTAAAAAAGCTACCAAAACAAAAAAGGGTAAAGTCAAAAAAAATAAGTAATCACCTATTGTGCATACCTATAGGTAGAAGCATTTCAAGGAGTAGCCAATCATTCAGTGCCTGGCATACAAAAAGATAGAAGGAGTAAAAAACATTATACATGCTTTTTGGCAAAACTCAATGTTTTAGTTTACTAAATGGAACAACTTTTTATTAGGTATATTTCGAATGATGTCTCTATGCCACAGATTAAGATAAATGCGGGTTTTAATACTATTTGAGTGAGAAGATGCTCCACTATATGAATCTCCGATTCCCAGCCAACAAGCTTTGCACATATCATTAAACATAGCTTCATCTTTACAATAAAGAGCGGTAGATATGGTACAGCAAACCAGGTGTTTTTCGTGTTTAATTGCATAATCCACCACACTTTTATAAGCTTGGCGTACTTTTTTTTGTAACTGTTTTCCGTTTTCTTGATTTGGGCCTACTATATGTACTATTTGAATAGTAGGTTTGCCAGGTGCCTCTGCTGTAGTGATACATACACTACCTACCTCAACACCATGTTTTGGGAAATTGATTTTGTTATTATCTAGATCTGTGATAGTGCCCCATTTACCGAGTCCTGTACAATCTGTTACTAATTTTGAAAGTGCACCATTTATTCCACCCATACCAAAATATATATTTGGATTAGCCGCATTTACTAACAAGACATCTTCTGGTTTGTGCCCTAATTTTTCAAATATTTCTGCATCACTACAGTCTAGCTCTGTAACTTGAATTTTGTCAGCAAGCTGAACATCAGTAAGTATAGAATTGGTAGGAATAATAGTATCTTTTCTGACTTTGTATTGGCTATTTGCTTGAATAAGTGTAGTAAGCTTTTTAGCTTTTTCTTTATTAACTGGTTTCGGTTTTTTAGGCTTGATAGGTGTTTGGGTAGTTTTGGGTTTAGTGGTCTTATCCTGATTAGCCTTTGTAGATGCATGTTGAGTCTCATCAATCATTTGTCTGCTTATCCATGTTAAGGTTAAACAAGCAGCTATGATACATAATATTGTTTTTTTGTTAATTTTTGAAGCTTTGTGGCGTTTTGGTAAAGGGCTAATTGATTGTTTTACACTTTTTGTAAAGTGATTTTGAGGGGTTGTAGCTTGGGATTTTACCCCCATACTAAAACTAACCAAAGCTAGCAAAAAGATAGTGGGTTTAATTTTAATCATATTTTTCATTTTATGTGTTTAGCTAACTCCCTTGCTAGCTTCGCTATCTTTTTCTGACCTGTTGCCTTTTGGAAAAGATCAATACCTACTTTCTCATCATTAAAGCCTTCTGCTACTTTGTAGGTGGGGGTATAGCTGCCATCGGGATGACGATTGATGACTACGTGCATGAGTTTGCATTTTTTTTCATGCAGCATAAAGTCAATAAGGTACGGGTTGTGGGTAGAGATAATATTGATATTGTTAGGGTATTGGTGGGTATTGGAAATAATGATGGCACATTGTAAAGCGGAAGCTTCTTTGGGATTAGTGCTAGTCAAAAATTCATCATAATAAGTCAGGCTTTTTTGTCCTGATACCTTACACATTTTTAAGATGGCATTATGCTCATTGATATATTCTAGCTCCATGGCATAAAGGGATTTGTCGATATTAAGGTCTTCTTGAGGCTCTTTAAAAGCATAAAAGGAATCAAAAGGGGTTAGGGTTGCTGCTTGTGCAGGCACGGGAAATCCTGCTTGGGCAATAATAGGCACTTTGGTGCTTTGTTGTGTATACTGACTTTTACCACAGGCATTGGGCCCCATGACAGCGAGTGTGTTGAATTTACTTGCGTCTATAAATACGTCATTAGGCACGGCTTTTTGGGCATTGATGGCGGTATTCCATGCGCCTTTTAGCTTGATGTAAGCATGGGGTTGATTGATAAAGTTAGGCCAGGTAAAGCGGTTTTTAGCTTGTGTTGAGTTGTTTACAAGCAGACTGGCGGCAGAAAGGTAGGTGCCTATTTGGCCTATTTCAAAAATCATAGCATCTAGGGCGTGGATGTTTTCTTCTAATAGGGTCAATGTAGTGAGTAAAGTGCCTGAAGAGTTGAAGAAAAGGCTCCAGTTTTTAAAATTACAAGTTTGGAACCTCTTAGAGAGCTGATTAATTTGTGCATTTTGATGCTTGCGGCTAAGTAGGGTTTGGGTATAGGCAAACATATCTGCACAGTGTGGCAAGTTGTTTTTTATGATGTAGTCGATTTTTTGTGCTTCTTGAAAAATAGTTTGTACATCACCAAGTCGATTGCTAATGTAATCATTGGTAGCACGATATCTTTTGTAGGCTTGGTACAGAGGATACCAAATTTGAAATAGGGTATAAATAATAGTTCCTAAATAATACAGTGCTATCAAGAATACTTTCCTCACACTTAGCAATCGCATTAAAAATTCAGAAAAAGAAACATTGGCTGTTAGTCGAAAACTACCCACTATATTCTCATTATGTGCCAGGATTTTATTAATATCTTTGAAATCTGCTAAATCATATAAATTCTTATAGCCTTGAATTAATTTATACAACTTGTGAGATAAGTAATAGATGGAAATAATCCAGAGAATTATTGAAATTTCGAGCATAAATCTTTTTTTTCCCTCTGTAAAGAGCCAGTTTTTAAATTTACCTTGTGTATCTCCGTAAAAGATGTCAGAAAGAATCTTTCGATAAGGTTTAGAAAACAAAGGGTCTTTTTCTTTATTATATAAAGATAGCAAAGAGCGTTCTTCTTGTGCAATGCGATCATATATGGATTTTAGTGCTTTAAAACATTTTGGGTTTTGAGCTATTGCTTGGGCTATGGCTTGCTCTTTTTGTAAAAAATTGATGTCTGTAACTGGGGTAGCAAGTCTTATGGTCATGGCTGCTTTTTCTATTTGAGAGGCACCAGGACGTATGAGTTCGCTAAGCATGGATTTTTCAGGGGCAGTGACAGTGCCTTGAAAAAGCCTAATAGCCTTCATAAGGTTCAAAGGCATTGTGGCTATGATGTTTTGCTTAGCTTGTACATATGCATTCAAAGATGTGTTTTGGGGATATACTTTGGAAAGTAGTACATCGGCTAGCTCTCTTGGCGCAAGGTTGGGTTTTTCTACTTCATAAACTTTTTTTTTCTTCTCTTTTTCTATTTCTTCTGGTGTTTTTTCTTTGGGCTTCTCTATTATAAAAGCGTTTAAGTATTGGGTAGCAATATCGTAGACAAGTTGTTTGGTTTGTATGGGTGGAAAGGGGATAGGGGCTTGATTGTCTTTGTCATCAGTAGTATCTAATGCAACTGCATTAAGCCATTTCGGTGAGTTGTTTTTTAAAGTGGTTGGTTGCAGATCTTTATTTTTTTGATGAGTTACTGACTTAGTAGGGATTGGTGAAGCTGTATTTTTTTTAGGATAAAAAAATGCGGTGATAGCTATAAGTATAGATAGAGAAGTAAGAAATAAAGGGGGGTATTTTCTATTGAGAAAATTTTTCATAAAAATAAGGTAGGGGATTTTGCAGATTGCATATGCAAAAATAACTAAGAAAAATAAAAAGGCAACTACCTACTCTTCCACTTTAAAGCAGTACCATCGGCGCAACTAGACTTAACTTCTCTGTTCGGAATGGAAAGAGGTGTATCCCCAGCGCTATAGTCACCTTTTTTATTAAAAAAAATAAGTGTAAGTAAAATAGAAAAAACAAAAGAAATTTGGGTAATTAGTATGGATCAGCTTTGCCATTTCTGACTTTACACTTTCCACCTATCAAGGTTATCGTCTATAACCACCCTTAAAAGAAGCCTTATCTTGAAATGAGTTTCGTGCTTATATGCTTTCAGCACTTATCTCTTATTAACGTAGCTACCCAGCTATGCAACTGACGTCACAACTGGTACACTAGTGGTTAACTCAATCCGGTCCTCTCGTACTAGGATCAAGTTTTCTCAAGCTTCTAACGCCCACAACAGATAGAGACCGAACTGTCTTACGACGTTCTGAACCCAGCTCGCCAAAAGCCATATCGCCTACGTTATTGGGCAGGCCATGAATCATGATGCTGCCACCCGGGTCCAGGCCCCAGGCGGACGCCAG
>JBCCHA010000066.1:0-4392 GCA_039028995.1 Bacteroidota bacterium
TAAAACATATCTAGGTAAGGAGGCAGGTCTTCGTTATCAATATCTTCTTGAGAAAGAAAATCTCTAATAGGTACTTGAAAGCTAAGATAAGCTTGATTATAAATATGGGCCAAAATTGAGTAATATAGAAGGCGTGCCCCACCCCAAATAGCACTTCTTATAGGATCCGTTTTACGTAGGGCTTGATGCTTTTGGGATGCTTTTGCTTGCTCTTTTTTACAAGTAGCTACTAACTCTGCTAAAAAATCATCATAAGCTTGAATGATTTCTGTTTCTTGCTTACCAGGAAAATGGTAACTTAGCATCTCTTTCTCTAATTCTGCTCCTTTTTTACCTCTTATTCTTGATATAGGATAGTGCCATATATAAGGAGGAATCTCATGATCTAAAGCTAGCTTAGCAACTATTCCAAAAAAGTAATCATAGGCTATTAGTTCTCCTATGCCTAAACGAACTTCTTCATTTACTTGTGTAGCTATTTTATTATACAGGTGTTTTTCTTCTTCATGCCTTTCTTGTAATACCTCCATTACTTCACCGATGAAATAGTAATAAGTGAGTATTTTTTGTCTTGGGCTTTCGGCTTTCATTTTTGTAATTTGGTTTGTTCTCTTTGTTTTAAAATTCCTTCTAAAATATTGATGTGTTCTTCAAATTCTTGAATGTCTTTATACCATTTCTTTATCGCGCCAGCTTTTTCTTTAGCATTTAATTTATCCCAATTGTCAGGTTTATTATAGATCGGAAGCCATTTTTTAGGATCTTTGATTTGGTTTTGATGTCTAGTGATTTGTTTTTTGTAGGATCTTATGCCTCTAGTGAGTTCTATAGTTCTTTTGTTTATACACTTTTCATACTCTTTAGAATGTTTACCACCTTCTTTAGCTATTTGGTAGGCTGATTTGGTATTTGTATTTACTTTAGTTGAGACAGCTTTTGTTGGATTTTTTGTCAATACAGACTTTAGTACTTTCCCTGCTTGGTAAACCATTTTGGCAGATTGAACAGCTTGTTTACCGTAGATGTAGGATTCTATGGGGGCAGCTATGCAGGCGTATTGGTAACCCAATCGTTTATGTCTACGCTTGGCACGCTCTATGGCATCTACTTCAAAGTCTTTTTCCCACTCTTCTTTACGTTTTTTAAGGGCTTGCTTGGGATCAAGGATTACGCTAGCCACGTTTGCTGTTGGCCCACCTTGTTTGAAGTTTTCTTGTACCCCCTCTAGTACTTCGTAGCTGGGTTGAAATTCGGGGGTATTGCCTGGTCGGTAAAGTACTCTTAGTTTTTTGATTTCTTCATAGAGCCTGCTTTGTAAGGAAGTGGATTTTTGAGCTGCTGCAAAAGCAGCTGGCCCTCCGCCTCCGCCTATCATGGGACCTCCAACCAAGCTTGGTAAAGAAGCTGTGACAAGCGTATGCTGATCATTACTAGCCAGGTCTCTTTTTTTCTCTAGGACTTTAAGGCGTTCTATTCCTTCTTTTCTATATCTTTCTTTGTTTTCTGGGGTGATTTTGTCTAAAAAATTTTTTGCGGTACTGATAAGCTTTTCTGCGGGATCGTGTTCTGTAAGCTGGGTGCCATCTTCTTTTTCTTCTTGGTCTTTAAATTGGGAAAGAAGATAAGAGCGGTTTTGTTGCTTTTTACTACGGTGCTGGAAGTAGTTTTTGGCAAAGGCATCTGTTTGTTGGCTGATATGCTCTGCGTCGTTTAGGTCTATTTGAAAGGGTTTACCATCTGTTGATTTTAAGCTAATTTGATCAAGGTGTGGGGTCAAGTCAGAAGAGACAAAGGGCGCTGCTAGTGATAGATTTTGAGAGGGCTCTTTAAGTAGGCTTAGGAGGGTATTGTGAGAAGAGGTGTTTTGGGAGCTAGATGATTTAAGGAAATCTTTTACTGCGGCCACTTCGTTTTGTGTGTGGTCTTCGGGGTCGTTAATTATTTTATGCCAAGTATCACGGGGACTTTTCTCACGTGAGCTACGTCTTTGGGGGGTAGTAGTTTTACGACTTACACTAGATTTAGTACTGGAGCTAGATTTGTTACTAGAAGTGGATTTACTACTGGTGGAGGCTTTAGTAGTTGAGCTGGATGTTTTGCTACTTGTATGAGAGGAGTGGCTTTCTTTTTCGGTATAGGATAAAAAATCATCAGGGGCCGAAAATGTGAACTTTGGGCTAGGAGATTTGTCTTTGCTTCTAAATGTGTCTTTAAAGGCATCATGAAGAATGTTTGATTGGGATGTGCTTTCAGCTTCTTTTTGTAATTTTTCTATGAGTTTAGAAGGATTAGACAGGTTGTAATTTATACTACTAGTGCTTGCACTACGCTTACTTTTACTACTTGTAGTTTTACTAGAGGTGCTTTTTCCACGTGTGCTTTTACTAGAGGTGCTTGTACTAGACGTGCTTTTTTCACGTGGGCTACGTCTTTGGCTACTTGAAGACTGTTCATTGCCCCCACCCCTAAGGCCTGAGGGGCCGATGTAGCAAGCTTGGGGTTGGTTGGCTTGGTTAGTAAGTAGGTGTATATAGTAGTGTTGGTTTTGAATGGATATTTTTTGCAGTTTTTTTATTGTCCAATTTTTATCAAAGTACAAAGGCAGCTCTGCTTGGATGGTGTGATCGGGGGCTATTTGTTGTAGGAGCTTTGCGTATGGTTTGCCTTGTTTTTGAATACACTGCAAGGTAGCTACAGCTTTTTTTTCTTGTTTGGTGCTTTGTGCAAAGCTACTGGCCAAGCAAATTGTGGCTGTAGTGAAAAGTGTATAAGAGGTGTTGGGACTTTGTGTACTTGCTTGGAGGGTGGGGATATTTACTAGGGCCAAGCATAAACTGGAAAGTAGGTAAAAGTATTTTTTCATGATTTTTATTTTTAATTAAGAAGAACTGTACACAGTTTAAATAGTGGGAAAATAATAGGCAAGGTCTTTTTGATTTTTTTAAAATGGGCAACGCACTAAAGGGGGAAAAAGGGTTGCACACTTCTGGGGAATAAAAGATTTTATGGCTATATTTAGGTAGTGTATATTAACTTTGGTAATGAAAACGTATACAAGCGGATTTCTTACAGCGCTTAAGCTGTAGATTGTATATTAACTTTAGTAATGAAAACCATTGCTGGCTCAATAATTCTTTGCTTTATGGCAGTGATAGGCATTTGTACAGGTACTTTTTTTTAAGGTTATAGCTGGTATAGTAAGGGATGCTTGCTTGCTCTTTGAGCTTGCCTGTAGTAAAGATTTCTTTTTTATCTTGCTTGGCTAGGTTGTTATAGTTGGTTTGGAGTAGGTCTACGATGCGATTGCGAAGATTGATAAATTCTTCACCTATACCTATTTCTGGTCTTTCTTTTAGGGATGTTACAAAATTATTGGCAAAAAGATAGGCTCTGAATTCTTCAAAAAGCAAGGAGGATTTTAAAGTGCGTTTTCTTTGAGGCTCAAGGCTACAAAATCCTTTTGGGGGTGCTTTGATGGGCAGTTGGTAAAAGAGGTGATGATAGAGTAGTTTTTTTTCTTTTGGTGTAAGGGTTGGATGGTGTTTGGCTTGTTGATTCCAAATATGGTGAAATTCTGCTTCATATACAGCGCGATAGCCGTAGCGGTTTCTGACACGGTGGGCTCCTTTTTTTTCTGAATCTTGGTAGGTCTTGTTTTTAACGGGGAGTAGTTTGGCCAAATAGGCATAATAGGGATGAGGGTGTTGGGCTAAATATGCTGAAGTTTGTTCGGCACCTTGTGTTTTTTCTTTTTGCCCTTCTTTAAGCTTTTGATCTCCTTTTTTTATGGTTTGCGCAGATGAGGAGGAGCGGAAATGGTTTTCTGGGAAAGCGCAACGCGTGGCGAGTTGGTAAAAAACACGAGCAAGTTGGCTAGGGGTAAGCTTTTTGCCTTCTATGGCTTTGATGCGGAGTTGCCAGGGGGCCAGGTTGATAAAGTCTTTTATTTCGAAGAGTAAAGGGTCATTTTGTGCTTTTAATTCTTTTTTAGAAAGTTGGGAGGCTTTTTGAAAATTTTTGTGAAGGTTTTCTAAGGGAAACGATATGAGTTTTTTGGCGCTGCAAAATTGTAATACATGCTTTTTTCTAGCTACTTTTCTTCGTGCTGGGTGCGTATAGATTTATACGCTCTTCGCTCTTGGTTACTCAAGGCTGATGCCTTCTGTTTTACATAGCCTGCTTTTTCAAGTTTTAATTGGGCATTCTGTGCTTCTTAAATTAGTGTCTATGCCAATAGTTATTTTTTTCATATTGTTATTTTAGTAAAAACAAAGACTGCTACCTAAAAACAGGTAAGCAGCCAATGACTGGATTTTTTACTCCTTAAGCAGTTTTTTTGATTTTACAATTTTTCTATTAAGACAGGTCAGAAAATAATAGGTAGTTTATGTA
>JBCCHA010000067.1:0-4368 GCA_039028995.1 Bacteroidota bacterium
ATCTAATTCTTGTATTTTCATAATAAAAAGTAGTTGAAAAGTTAATTAAGTTAAAGTTAAGGGTTATTTCAACTACTTACACAAAATACTGGATAGAACCTATTAAGCTGCACTAGCAGTAGTTTCTTTTTTATCTTTATCTAAAGAATTAAGCTCTGCAGCTATTCTTAAAGAAAGCGCTTTTAGTTGCTTGCCCGATTGACGGTAAGACTGTTTTTTTACACCTTTTTGTATATTTCTATTTATATCCTCTTTATCTTTTTCAGTTAAGTTTTCAGTGTGAATATTGTACTTTTCAATATTTTCTTGCAGTTTACCATCCAATATTTTTTTGCTCTCTTCAGGAGTATGCACTCTATTGATGCTTTCAGTGACTACCCTACTATTAAGCTGATCTAAATAAGGCGTTTCTTTATACTCTTCCCTATTGTTGATGATGACAAATGGAAATCTTATGACAACCTTTACCCCAAAATAGTCAATAGGTATCCAAATGCCATCTTCATGATTGAGGATATCTAAAAATCTTAAAGCTACTTCCTTACCTAGACTTTTATCTAAAGCCAAAAACTTATAAAATTCGTCCAGCAGGCAGATAGTACCGCTTAGGTCTTTATTTTCTTTAGCAAACTTGACGAGCTGGTTGGCTATAATACCTAACTTTCTCTCAGAGGCATCTTTGTTCTCATCTCTAAACTTACCAAATATATCAAAAATAGTAGTGCCATATAGCTTGAGTGACAAAATTTTAATAGGGTTATTATACTCATCTTTAATCTTTGTCAATGTGTTTTCAAACAAATAGGTTTTTCCTATAGCCGAAGGCCCTACTATAGCAAAGTTTACACTGGGCACACCTAGTTGTAAAGCAGCTAAATGGGTAAGTATAATGTCACGCATCTCTGGTATAAGCCCTTTCGTGTATAACTTAATTTCTTCTTTGTTTAGTTTGACTTTTCTCAAAGGCTCAAAATACCTTGCTAAAGCAAATAAACTATCCAAATCATCTTTTAAGATTTCTTTTTTTGTAGCTATATGCTCAAGATCAAACTCGGATAGGATTTTTAAAAACGCATTTCTAAAGTCTGCAGGCCAAGGATTGCCATTTACCTGATGACTCACATATTTTTGTAACTGGTCAATTGATGGATCGTCGTAGTCATCATACACTAAATATAGGAATAGCTTATATAGTCTATCTTCAATAAATGCTTCACGAATAATATATGTTGTAAAAATCAAAAAGCCTATCAACGCAATGAAGCTTTTTATACCTTTTTCAAGCAAATAAAAGCCATATAAAAGAACAAAAGTTCCTGTGGTACCATATGCAAAAAGTATATTTATCAAACTTGATTTAAAAACATTATTGACAAGATATATTAGATAGAAAACCATGCTTAATACCAAAATCACTAAACCAGTTGCATATCTGGCCTTAATAAAGACATGCTCATCATCATAGTCATCTAAATGAAGATGATTTAAATTCAACACTCCATTTCCTCCCAGCATATCATAGCCAGACGCGAGCATAATTGCGAGGTCTTCAGGTAGCACTAAACTAGGGAGGAAACTTATGGCTTTTATTACAGAATAGGGGAAAAAATAACTTATCACTATCAGCAAAGGCCCTAATAAAGGCTTGAGATTTTCTAATACAAGCTTAGAATTAATCCCAAGCTCATTGTACAATAAGCTTTTTATAGATAAATTATCTCTAGATATAGAAGGGTTTTGAAGTATAAGCTCCACTACATTATAAGCTGCACGAGTAAGCTTTTCTGTAGTTTCCTCTCGTTTCTTTACTTTTTGTGCTTCAAATAGCTGCTTTGCCTCTTCTACTTTTTGTAGAGTATTGACATCCATTATAGGCCCCCCATTCATTTGATTTCCATACGCCAAAGGCATACATAAGAATAAAGAAATAATACCTACTATATATTTTTTCATAAAAAAATTCTGTTCAACACCTCAAATATCTACCAAAAATATCTATATGCCAAATTAGGTTTATCTATATTTGTCCCACTTTCCTCCTGATGATATTATGGATAAAGAAATGGCATCCCAGCGTATAGAAGTGCTTACTAAGCAGATCAATCACTATAATCAACTCTATTTTCAAAATGCGCAATCAGCTATTAGTGACTATGATTTTGACCAATTGGTAAAAGAGCTATCAGAGCTAGAAGCCGAATTTCCACATTTAAAAAAAGATAACTCTCCTACACAGCAAGTAGGCGAATCCCCTACAAAAGGATTTACAACCGTTTGGCATAAATACCCCATGCAGTCTCTGAGTAATAGCTATTCACTAGAAGAAGTAAAAGCTTTTGTATACAAAGCAAAAAAAGTACTTCCTAATGTACACCTGACTTTTTTTTGCGAACTGAAAGTAGATGGCATAGCTGTCAGCCTTTTGTATAAAAAAGGCAAATTAGATAAAGTAGTCACAAGGGGAGATGGCAAACAAGGAGATGATATCACCAGAACCGCTCACCTTATTGACAACATCCCATTGCACTTGAAAGGAAAGGAATTTGTAGATGAGATTGAAGTCAGGGGCGAGGCATTTATGAGCAAAGCAGATTTTCAAGCCTTAAATGCCCAGTACAAAAAGCAAGGTAAAGCCCTACTAGCCAACCCGCGCAATACAGTAGCAGGTACTTTAAAAACCTTAGACCCTGAGCTAGTAAAAGACCGCAAACTAGGCTTTTTCCCTTATGGCCTACTGGGTGAGCATTTAACTATCACCACACAAGAAGCACGCTTGCACACCTTGGTTCAATTAGGGTTTAAAATGTTTTTACCTACTTCTAGGCACTGTGCAGATATCAGTGAAATCACAGATTATATAGCATACTGGCAGGCACATAAAAAGCATTTTGACATCAACATTGACGGGATAGTGATTAAGGTAAATGACATCAAACACCAGTTAGCACTAGGGCATACCGCAAAAAGTCCAAGATGGGCTATTGCTTACAAATACAAACCGGAAAGTGTGGCTACCACCTTGAAAAAAGTACGCTATCAAGTAGGGCGTACAGGGGTGATAACTCCTGTAGCTGAACTAGAGCCTGTGCAGCTAGATGGCACTATAGTAAAAAGAGCTTCTCTATATAATATAGAAAACTTAAACCATTTGGACTTACATATAAATGATACGGTATATGTAGAAAAAGGCGGTGATATCATTCCTAAAATCACCGGCATAGTACACGCAAAAAGAGCACCTGATAGTGTAAAAATTACATTTGAAAAAAAATGCCCCAGCTGTGGGCAAGCCACCTTACAACCTAACCCGCAAGCCCCACTACATTACTGTCCTCACACCCACACATGCCCGGCACAACTCAAAAGCCAAATCATTCATTTTGCTTCGCGTCATGCCCTTAATATCAAACACTTAGGCCCTAAGATCATAGAAGTGCTATTTGATAAAAACTTAGTAAAAACACCCGCTGAATTATATCATTTAGAAGCTAAGGCATTGGAAGGCTTAGCAGGCTTTCAACAGAAGGCTATTGAAAAACTACTGCAAAGCATAGCAAACTCTAAAAAAGCCCCCTTCGCCAAAGTGCTTTTTGGGCTAGGCATACGTCATGTAGGTGCTACAGTTGCTGGCGAAATAGTAGCACACTTCCCCAGCATAGATGATTTAATCCAAGCTACAAAAGAAGTGCTTATGGATTTGCCAGATGTAGGAGAGGAGATTGCAGAAAGTGTAATAGCTTATTTCAAAGAGGAAGAAAACAAAATACATATCCAAAAGCTACGTAATGCAGGCCTTGCTTTTACCCAAGCAATCAAAACCATGCCTTTTGCACAAAGCACACGCCTGAGGAAAAAAACATTTGTAGTTTCAGGACTATTTGAAACCTTTTCTCGCGATAGCCTCAAAACCTACATAAAAGCAAATGGAGGGCGCATAGTCAGTGCCATATCTAAAAAAGTAGATTATTTAGTAGCTGGAGAAAATCCTGGACCTCAAAAAATCAAAGCAGCAGAGGTTTTTAGGGTGCAAGTGATAGATGAAAATGCATTGAGGGCAATGATTAGTTAGTTTGTAGTGCCATCGTAGAGAAAGTACTTAAGCTGAAAATGAATTAAAGCATTAATCCGTAGTGAGGTGCCTAGGATTGCTTATAAGAGCCTAAATAAAACTTGTTTATGCTATACTAAAAATAATTATGCAAATATACACAAGTCTATAGACTTACTGAGGCTACTTTAAATTATCTGTAAATAACTAAAATAACCCTTAACCTCAACCTAATTAATACTACAACTAATTTTTATGATGCAAACACAAGCACCAGATCAACCAACCCAAAAACTACACTACCAAATAAAGCCCCATAA
>JBCCHA010000068.1:0-4354 GCA_039028995.1 Bacteroidota bacterium
AAAAGATATACGTATTCAAGAAAAGCAAAACGATTACATGCCTTTTGCTTTTAAAAGCGGGGATATAGAAATAGTCAAATATGTAGAAAGAAAAGGCTACAAGATCAACAAAGACAATGTAGGGCAGTGCATGATAAATGCTTTAAAAGCTAAAAATAACGCAATGAAAATGCTAAAATATATTGTAGAAGAAAAGGGATTTTCTCCTGCAAGTATCAGTGATAAAGCAAAAACAAGGCTTCTACGAAAAGCTGCCATGAAGGAAAATCTAATTTTTTTAACTTATTTAGAGCGTCATGGTCTGCCTATCACAGCTATAAAAATACCAAATAAGCTTGTATTTTTAGCTTGTGGCGGTAATGATTTATCTCTATTAAAATACTTGATGCAAAAAGGCTTTAGTCTTAATATAAGAAATACAAAAAGACAAAATCCTCTTCATGTAGCTCTTCTCGATAATAAAAATAGTGAAATAAGTAAGTACTTAATGAGTCTTGATATTGCTAATGAGCTATTACAACAAAAAGATGAACAAGGTGTAACGCCCGAAAGTATAATAAACAGTAGAAGATAAAAAACGCATTTGGATTAATTATCACTACAAATCAGTGGTTTATACCTAAAATCAAGTGTAAGCTTTTTAAAAAAATCAAAAAAGTACAAATTTACCTAAATTAGCATTTCTAAAATATTGTATAAAAATGACCCTAAAAATATTTTTCAAACAGCACGCCATTAAGCTCATCCTAATCAGTGCACCCCTAATATGCCTCATACTATTTCAATCCATGCCTACATCAACCCAAGTCAAAGTATTAAGCCCCAGTAGTCATACGCATGATAGCCAACAAAAAAAGCATGATAAACAAAATTACGCAGACCATCCCATACTATTTTTTCGCGTTAAAGAGCTAGCAAAATTTCCCCTCATAAGTCTAAACGTAGCTGGCTCCCCCATAGAAATAAAAACATTCCCCATACAAAATAAACAAGGGGAAACAATAGGATTTGAAAAAGACTGTAATGCCAAATACCCGTCAAAATATAATCCCAAAACAGGCCAACCCATTGGAGGCAATGAGTCGGCTCAAAACTTTAACGCACGCATGCAACTGACTATCGAAGCACTCATCCATGCACAAAAAAATGCACATGCCCAAATAGTCGCATTACAAGAGTTTAGCACCACCCATGCACCCGGTGTAAGGCAACAATTAGAAAAAGCCGGACTTTGTATTCTGGCCCAAGACCAATGCATTAAGAAAAAGAAAGGCAAGCTTACCTGGAAAAGCACAGAAACAGCCATTTTAGTACCAAAATCTGAAAAAAATAATTATACCCCTATAAAAATCATAGATGAACAATTGGCTATCGACAATGCACTCACCAAAATAAGTGGAGCCATTTATCATAAAAATAACCAAAGCCTTATGATACTCAGTGCACACGCAAAGTGTACCGTAGATTTCAGTAACAAAAAAGAAGTCAACGAAAGCATAGCTCGTAACTTAACAAAAACACTTTTAGGCCTTATAAAGCAATATGAAAAGCAAATTACCACACAAGATAGCTTTTATATCTTAATGGCTATAGATGCCAATTCACACGTACATATAATCAATCAGCTTATCCAGCAAAAGTTGCAAGCACCATTAAAAAATCAATTTGAAGTGCAAATGCAAGCCCTAAGCGAACCCTTACAGCAAGGTAAAAACTACTACTACTCTTATGGAGAAAAAGGTAAGTTCAATGCCTACCCAAATGATGGTTTGCTAATCATTCAACTCAACAAAAAATAGTATACATTCAATCCCCAATGCATTTGACCAAAAAACTAATCAACCTTTGCCTACTTAGCCTTATCCTATCTATACACCAAACTAGCCTAGCCAAGCCCCAACTCAAAAAAACGCACACCATAGCTCAGCATAGGAAAAGAAAAAATACCAAGGCCCAAACCAAAAAATCAATACGATACCTACTGCCTATTGGCTGCGCTTTAGGCCTGCTTGGTATAGTAAGTATATATCACCAAAAACCTGAAAACAATCAAGCGCCAATTCATCAGCATATTGCCCAAACCCCTAAACCCTCTCCCCAAACACCCTGTGGACTAGCTAACCTAGTCAATACCTGCTTTATAAATGCCATTCTCCAATGCCTTGCCCACGTGCCGCAAATAAGGGAGTATGTGCGGTCTGGCAGATATAAAGAAGAGCTTTTAGAAAATCCTGGTGAGTTCATAGATAAAAGAATAGCCCCTGCATTCTTTCATCTGCTTGAAAAGATGTACAGCCCTAAAGAAACATCTATAACGCCCACTAAGTTTATAAATATTGTACAAGGCAATCCCAAATTTGCCAACGGAAAGTATAAAAAAGGAGAGCAAAATGATGCTAGTGATTTTTTAATTAATTTATTAAACCAGTTACATGAAGCTTTAAGAGATTTAGGTCATCATGAGCTAAAAAAAATCATAGAAGAAAAGTATCAGGAATGTACAGAAGAGCCTCAAACCATTTTTGATGAAAAATATACTTTTATGTCTCAAATGAGAGCTGGAATAGCAGAGGAAACCACGACATCTAAAGTGTGTAATCATGAAATTAAAGGGATATATCAAAGTGATGTATTCGCAATTAAGCTTCCGCATAAAGACTCTATAACCTTAAAAGAAGCCTTAGTAGATTATTATATGAAAGAAGATACCAATAGCCCAGATTGCTTTTTTTGTGATCAGTGTAAACTGCATGCAGCCGAATGTACAAAAATAACTAAAGTTAACGTAGGCCCCAGTTTGTGCATCATAATCTTTAAGAGATCAACCAAGTCAGATTCCCATTCCAAAAACAAATCTTTAGTGCAATTTCCTATGGTATTGAATCAAGGCGAAATAGCTCCTGATAAAACCTATGACCTAATAGGCGTAGTCAATCATATTGGTGCAACAACAGAAAACGGGCACTATACAGCCTGTGTAAAATCAGTTGATAATCACTGGTATACCATCAGTGATAGCCAAGTTGAAAAAACAGATCCCGATACCCTAGCCACAAGAGATACCATGATTCTTTTTTATAAAGCTAGACCATAAGTAAATTGGTAAGCCTGGCCAAAAAATATGCGAACTTGCCTATCCAAACCCTCATTTTTTTTGAATGTAATTTTTCATGCTTATTATTCACACGTTTTATATCTTTTAAAAAACATACCCCATCCATTTTTTAATACATCAAAATGACTCACCCCTTTAAAAAACTAATCAAAATTTGCCTACTTAGCCTTATCCTATCTATACACCAAACTAGCCTAGCCAAAAAACAACTCAAAAAAACCCACACCATAGCTCAGCATAACAAAAGAAAAAATACCAAACCCCAACTCAAAAAATCAATACCATACCTACTGACTATGAGCCTCATCCCTTTAAGCCTGCTTGGTTGGGCCAGTTGGTATCCGAACAATTCTGAAAAAAACAACCAAATAAACCCTGCCCCTACAAAAACATCCCAACCACCTATTTCTCAAAGTACTATACCCCCCAAAAAAACAAAACCTAAAAAAATAACCAACCCACCAACCCCTAAGCTATCTAGTCATAAAAAAACTGACCCAAACACCTCGCCAAAAGACAAAAGTAATCAAGACCTATCCCCTCGTTTAGACAATAATCCAATCCCCCAAAAAACAAACCCTAAGAAAAAACCCAAACAGCAAAAAATCCAGGAGGTTAAAGATGAAAAAATTCCCACAAGTACCCCCCAAAAAAGCAAAAAACACCCTAAAAATAAAGCAAGCCACCTTGAAGACACTGCCGTTTCATCAACAGATAAGAACACACGAGAAGATCAAAATACACTGCCTCATACCAAATCTAAAAAGCCTAAAAAAGCCCAAACCCCAACTCATCAACCTAGTGCCCAAACCCCTAAAAAACCCTGCGGATTAGCTAATTTGGGCTATACCTGTTTTGTAAATGCCACTCTCCAAAGCCTTGCCCACGTGCCCGAAATAAGAGAGTATGTGAAGTCTGGCATGTACAAAAAAGAGCTTTTAGACGCTCCTGGTGAATACATAGATAAAAACATAGCCCTGAATTTCTTTCATTTACTTGAAAAAATGTATAACGCTAAAAGCACATATATCACACCCACTAAATTTATAAATACCATACAAAACAATCCCAACTTTGGGGCCAGTGAAAGGGGTTTATATACCCCAAACCACCAATATGATGCCGATGAATTTTTAGCATATCTATTCGATCATTTAAATAACTGCCTAAAAAAGCGAAAGGATAGTCCATTAGAAAAAGTAATCAACGCAGCATATTATGAGGGGGGTACTTTAAAGG
>JBCCHA010000069.1:0-4324 GCA_039028995.1 Bacteroidota bacterium
CACAAGAGAAGATGTATACACTAGAATATAATATTTACTATGCATTAATAGAAAGCACAGAAGCCTTTGTGCCTCATATACAAGAAAATGCAAAAATTTTAGCCCAAATAGACTGCTATGTATCTTTTGCTACACAAGCTAAAAAACATGACTATGCCCAACCAAAAATGAATGCAAATGATGTCATAGACATCCAGGCAAGCAGGCACCCAGTCATAGAGCAATACTTACCCATTGCTAAAAAATATATACCTAATGACGTTTACCTAGACTTGGCAACCCAGCAAATATTACTTATCACGGGGCCTAATATGGCGGGGAAGTCTGCATTTTTAAGGCAAGTAGCACTTGCGGTGCTCATGGCGCAGATAGGTTCTTTTGTACCTGCGCAAAAAGCTACAATAGGTATTGTAGATAAGATATTTACCCGTGTAGGTGCCCATGACAACTTGGCTATGGGGGAGTCTACATTTATGGTAGAGATGCAAGAAATGGCTAGTATACTGCATAACTTGAGTAATAAAAGCTTGGTGATTGTAGATGAGCTGGGGAGGGGCACAAGTACTTCAGATGGCCTATCTTTAGCACAAGCTACTTTAGAGTACCTACATCATACAGCCAGGCATAAACCTAAGACGCTTTTTGCTACCCATTATCATGAGCTTAGCGAGTTGGAAACCTACTTGAGTCGGATAAAGAACTTTCATGTAGCTGTCAAGCAAATTCAAGGCGAAGTGCTGTTTTTGCATCAACTAAAAAAAGGGGCTAGCCCCAATAGCTTTGGTATACAAGTAGCCAAGATGGCAGGTATGCCTCACAGTCTTATAGGTCGTGCACAAGCCATATTAGCCAAGCTTGCCAGCCATGAGCAAACAGATAAAATAGTTATAGAGGCACCTCTATTACCTACGCCTATACATGAAAAAAATAGAGAGATTGATGTATTGAAAAAAGCTTTAGACCAAATAGATGTAAATAGCCTGAGTCCTGTAGAAGCTTTGCTTAAATTAGAAGAGCTGAAGTTTTACGCAACGAAAGCTACTAAATAAACTATTTTCTAAATCCTTGACTAGGCTGATAGCCATTGAGCTGTTTAGTGTAATAGCCAGTGCCATTGTAATTTCTTTTGGAAGGACTTTTTTGACAAACCTTGCTACAAGCCCCTTCATAGTCTTGGCTACATGTGTCACATATAGGCACATGGATGTTACATGCAGGGTTTGCACAATTTACCATTCTATCAGAAGCCTCCTGGCATAGGTGACATTTGCTTATAATAGTGGGATTTTTACTATTGATAGGCACGCTAAGCCGGTTGTCAAATACATAACAAGTGCCTTCAAAAGCACTTCCATCTGTCTTTTCGCCATATCGGATTATGCCCCCTTTGAGTTGATACACCTGCTCAAAACCTTGTGCTAAAAGATAGGCACTTGCCTTTTCGCATTTTACTCCGCCTGTACAATAGGTGATGATTTTCTTTTTTTTCAGATGGTTGAGGGTTTTTGCTTTTTCAGGAAACTCTCTAAAGTGATTGATATCTAAGGTAAGGGCATTTTTAAATTTACCCAACCGATGCTCATAGTTAGATCTTGCATCTAAGAGCACTACGTCATTTTGTTGGCTCATTTGTTCAAACTCATCCACGCTAAGATGCTGCCCAGTATGTAGCGTAGGATCTAACTCTTTGAGTCCTGCATGCACAATTTCAGGTTTAATACGCACATTAAGTTTACGAAACACATGGTTTTGAGACGGCGTGATTTTAAAATCTATATCGGCAAAGCGTGAGTCTGCTCTAAGATAGGCCATGTATTTTTTGCAATTGCTTTCTAGACCAGATACAGTGCCGTTAATACCTTCTTTAGCTATGATAATACGACCTAAAAGTTGATTTTTTACACAAAATGAATGATGTTTTTTGCTAAAGCTGACTAGGTCTTGAATAGGCGTGTAGTGGTAATATAAAAGTATAGTGTAATTCTTATTCATATTTTACGTTGGTATGTTTGAAAATATATAACTTTTTTCTAAAGCAAAGGTAGTAAGCTCATGCATTCATTTACAAAATTATAACTATTTGACAGTTTATCAGCTCATTTTTTTTCTACGATGCTACCCGGCTTGATATAAGCACCTTGTGGTATATGTGCTTCTGCTAAAATAATAGCCCCTGAGCCAATATAGGCTTCAGACTCTATTACTACTCTTTCAGCTATCATGCTACCTGCACCAATATGTACATAGTTTCCTATTTTGGTATCTTGGCCTATGCCGCAATGACTTGCTAAAATACAACCATTACCCAAAGTTACTTCAGGCCCTAAACTTGTAGCCGCATTAATCAAATTACCTTCACCTAAATGAATGTCACTTGCCAAAATGACACTAGGATGGATAGCATTAATAAGATGGGCATTTTTTGTTTTTTTGAGTTTTTCTATTAGCAGTTTTCTTGCAGCCGCTTTTTTTAAAGCTACAAAAGCGGCACATTTTTCATTTAGCAGCTCCATGAATTGATCTTCTTGTGTAGTGCCTAATACCGGGATATCTTGAATAATCTTACCTTTCAAATTAAGATCATCATCTAAAAGGCCGTATATAAATAGCTTGTTTTTTTGTAAAATATCTAAGGCTATTTTGCCTAAATGACCTGCTCCAAAAATAAGTACTGGCTTCATAAAAATAAGATTGCCTATGCTTTTAAAAAAGCTCAATATCTATGCATTATAGCCTTTTTACAAAAACAGGTTACAAAATATTGCTCAACTAGAAAATATTTTTGCTCAAATAGGTAAATAGCCTATGTTTGCTTTTTTAAAAAATCAAAAAAATTGTATTATGAAAAACACACAATATGTATTTGTCCATGCTTTGTTTGCATTGATTTATTTTTTCCCTATACACAAAGCTGCCACTTCACTCAAAGAAAAAGACGTAAAGTTGCAGCAAATTACAGCACAGTTTGAATTAAAAAACTTTGATCAAGCAGTATGCTTGATTAAACAAGAAAATATAGATGTATCTACCATTCCTCATATACAAAATTACCTCATTGAATTTTGTAGTGATCTAGAAGTACTAGATAAAAAAAAGCAAGAAGAAACAAAACATGATGCCTTGATATACTTATTACAAAATCTTGAAAAGGCTGCATTGGAAGATTTTTATGCGTACAATGCTCGAACTATTCTCCAAAATGGTTTTGTAGCTATTTTGGAGTTTCTGCGAAACAAGGGAGTAAATTTGCGTTTTTACCGCCAAAATTCCAGCCAAGATGCTTTTTTTGAAGCATGTGAAGAATACCAACAAAACAAAGCAGCGGATGAAACCTTACAATTTTTCTGCAAGCATGTAGTAGACATTAATAAATGTAATGATGAACAAGAAGAAAGTCTTTTTTTTCAATGCTTACACAACGAAAAAATAAGTACAAATTGTATAGAAACACTAATTAAGCTTGGAGCCAATCCACGGTCAATATCTAACCAGGCTAATTTTTCATATCCGATTAGTACTCTTCAATATGTACTATTGCATAGTTATAAAAACCATTCACCTCGTAATGAAAGTTTAATAAAATTACTTAGTAATAAACTTTCTAAGCACACAAAGATTGATGCTTGTGGGATAATAAAAAGGCAAAAAATAGAATTAATAAAAGAGCTAGTTGAACAAGAAGAGTTTGATCAAGCACTATATTTTATAAGAAGAAAAGAAAATAACAAAACAGGAAATATTGTACTGCATGATTTAAGATTTATGAAACATTTATTTGATAATGACTATAATGAGTACAGTGACTTAGATAAATCGAAAAGAAGTAAATTTGTAGAAACAGTATTAGAAAAATATGATAAAGAAGAGATAAATAATTTTTTAAAACCTATTTTTCCTTTTTTGCTAAGATCTAATAATATAGAATTCTTAGAAATTTTCAAAAAATTTGAAATTGAGTGGGATGCACCTGGGAGTGTAAGAAGTAATATTTTGAATCACCCTTGGGTGCTAGACCAAATTAAATTCGAATGCCTAGATATATTGATAAATAGCTTAAGTTTTAAGGTTAATAAGTCTAATCGAAATCTACTTTTTCAACAAGCAATTCAAAAAATAGATTTTGAAAAAGATTTAGATAATAGGTTAACTGTAATGAAAATCCTTAAAGAAGCAAGTGAAAAAGAAGGTGTTAAACTTGATGAGATCAAATTTTCTGAAAAACAACAAAAAACTCTAGCTCTTTTGAAAGAAGAAGATAAAAAGCATCGACAAAAATATACAAATGCATTGCTAGAGACTGATTTGGTGGAAGATTTAAATTGCC
>JBCCHA010000070.1:0-4322 GCA_039028995.1 Bacteroidota bacterium
AAAAAACTGTTAAAATCTGGCATAAAAAAACTCCAAATAGCCAAGAAGTTAGATATATCTTTGATCGAGTTGGAGGAAATTTTGACCGAAGCTATAGATTGATGTTAAATGGAAGTATGTATAATGCCTGCCTAGATGAGAATTTAGACACACACTTTGATAGCAGTACCAAATTATTAGGCACTTTGGGCCAGAGGTTATGTCTGTCTATGACATCGCTGTATGACTAAATAACTAAAAGAAGATAAAAATGATTATAAAAAGCTGATGGAGCCATAAATAAAAAATAACCTATTAAAAAAACTGACCTATTGATCAGTAAAGTTTAAACGCAATAGCTTTATCTGTAACTTCCCGTACTTTAGGTAACAGGTTTTTGTTTTTTATAACTGAGTTACGAAAAACAGCTTTTTATTGCCTAGAAAAGTCTAAACTTACTACATCCAAAATAAAAATCAAGTATTAGAGTTTTATAAGTTCAATGGACTAAGTACGCTAAGATAAAAAGTCATCTTCCACCTCAGCGTCCTCTTCGAGAGACGCTGAGGGCGTATAGGGGGGGATTGAGTCCCCTAAAACTAGCTTAATTTCATATGACAAAATTAGAGAATTATAAAAAACAGAAAATTCGATTTCATAAATTTTGCTTATAAAATGTTTTATCAATCCTTAATTGTATATGCCAAATAGGGAAGTGACCTTTAAATAACCTATATTTACATGTTACCTAATTTTTATTTTAGGGAACAGCAAAATAAAATCATAAGCGCTTTTTTTTCTTGTTTTTATAGATAGATAGGTGTTTTTTTGAAAACTATTCCCTAAATGCTGGGAAGTTACAGTTTAAAAATTCAAATATTTAAAATAGGCGATTAGAGTATATAAACAGCGTTTTTTTGGTGCGGAATATGAGATAAAGAGGGATAAGAAGATTAATCCTACCACAGATTTATTGGAAAGAGCGTCAGCATAAATCCAAGTGCTCTTTATATTGTACAAGAAAGAAGTTGCTTAGCGAGTTCATCCTCCACGCCTAAGTGCTCTATAGCACAGGATAAGACTTTTGCTGTCACTCTTTGTACAGCATCAGTAGCAGTGCTTTTATCTTTTATTTCCACGAGGACATCGATATATTTGGCTAGATACATCGTAAAATCATCAGAATATGCCTGATAACATGCACTATTTGTAGACACCGCTTTTTGAAAACAGATAAGAGCTTCGAAGTATTGAGCTAATGCTAAATAATATATCATTCCTTGATTGTAATATAAGCTTGCCATATTTTCCTGATATTTTGCTTTTTCATCTCTGTTAGCATTTTCACACAGCTCTGCCCATACAGCTATACTTTTACCATACCACCTAATCTCTTCCAAATGATGATCTAAATTTCCATGGCAAATTCCTTGAAACCATAATATAGATGCTATATCTTCCTTATATGTTGCTTTTTTTTCTGGCTTATTGCTTGCATTAGCTAATTGTTTTTTTATCTCTAAACTCTCTTGAAAACATATGAGTGCTTTTTCATCGTTGTGTAAATTCAAGCAGTAAATTTCCCCTTTAACGTTCAAGATATTGGTGATCTCTTTTTTATACTGTGAAGGATCGTTACGCCGATAAAGCCATAAAGCATAATCATACCACATAAGCGCTTTTCTATACTGATTTTTTTCCTCCAAAGAGTTGCCTTTGTCTACCATTTGACCAGCTAAAGTCACTTCATCTTTTTCTCCTCCTAGCAGGTGTATACTAATGTCAAAAGCTTCTTTTGCTTTTTTTTCCTTGCCTAAGTTTTGATAGGCAAGGCCTTTATAACAATATAAAAGCGACCGATCATAAAAACTAGGAGCTATTGAAATCAGTTTATCACAAAGAAATAAACACTCTTGATAATAAGCCAAGCCCTCATTAGAAGAGGCTGCGCCATCTAAAGCTGATCCTTTTTCTTGCAGGTCGAGTAGCTCATATAGCTTTATACTAAAAGGAATAGGAGAACCACAAAATAACCTATAGAAAAATAACCAAAAATAAACTAAAATATAGACACGATTAATAGAAACACACACAAATGGGTCATTCTTTTTATTTTGACGAAACAAACTATACAGCCCTACATATAACATCCAAAAAGAAAATGGTAGACACAAAACATTGGCAATAATTTTACTCATCCCATATCTTTTGATGAAAGATTTATTTAGTATCTCCTTTGCTAAAGGCCCAGGTGAAGATATAGGCTTTTTTTGTAAGGGAAACTGAGCAGCCTCCTTTACGTCCAACTGATTAACTAAGTAAAAAAGTTCCTGCGTAAGCTCATGCTCCACCCCTAGGCAGCTTACAACACAAGATAAGACTTTTTTTGCCCTTTTTTGCATGTCATCGGTGATTTTATCTTTTACTTGCGCTAGCATATCCGTATATTTTGCTACATACGTCGTAAAATCATCAGGAGAGACTTCATAACATATGCTATTTGTACATACAGCTTCTTGGAGGCACGTAAGCGCTTCCAGATATTCAGCTAAATCCAAATAATATATTTCCCCTCTATTGTAATGTAACATGGCTATATGCTTCTGATAACTTGCTTTTCTATCTTCCTTATCATTTTCGCAGAGCTCTTGCCATATAGCTATACTTTTGGCATACAAGGTAAGCGCTGATTCCTCATTGGCTAATTTTCTCTGGCAACCTGCTTGACAGCATAATGTCAATGCGATCTCCTCTTTATATGTTACTTTTTCTTCCCATTTATTTGTGGTGTTAATTAATGCTTCATTTATAGCTATGCTCTTTTCGTAACATATCAATGCTTTTTGATCGTTGTTTAAATAAAAATTGTACACGTGCCCCTTAAAGAAAAGAATATTAGCCATCTCTCTTTTAGCCGCCCGTGAGTTGCTACGCTCATAAAGCCATAAGACATAATCATACCACATAACCGCTTTTCTATATTGGTGCGCTTTTTCCAAAGCGTAAGCTTTGCCTGTTAATTGCTTAGCTAACGTAAACTCATCTTCTTTCTCTCTTAACAGGTCCACGCTAGTGTTAAAAGCGCATTTCGCTGCTGCTTTGTCTGCTAAAAATTGATAGGCCAGCCCTTTATAACGATATAGAAGCGCTTTCTCACAAACATTAGAAGTCTTTGCGATAAGTTGGTCACAAAGGAATATACTTTGTTGATAGTAATCGCCCCAATGCTTATCACTACCAACCATACGTAAAATCTCCCCTTCCTCTTGTAACGCCAGCACCCTATATAAATCCATCCTAAAAGAGTCATATTTTACCATATCATTGTAGGTCGCTCGATCTTGTTCATATACTACAGGATACGCTACTGAAGAAATCAGCCGATGAGCAACCCTTTCTTTCTCTGCTAAAGAATAAGGATCTGATTGATAATAGTATAGCAATTGCCCTAGATTACTCAATAAATTTATACTAAGCAAGACTAGATTAGATATAAAAGAGCCTAAAAGGAAGTGCTTTACCATTTTGCCTAACTTATTCAAACGATCATAAGAGCTAAATAGCACCCAAGTCCCCATCAATGCCAACCAAAAAGAATATATGATGTTCCACATCTGCCTTTTCAATAGCCTATTCCGCATAGGTTGCGCTGAATCTACAGGAAGCCATATCCTCTTACCTCGTGGTAGCACAAATCGCTTAGGAGCTGAGTCTGTTACGGGCAGGACTACGCTTGTCTGTGAAAACCTTTTTTGACTGCGCTGCTTTCTTGTAATAGAAGAAAAACCCAACACCAAACAGAGCAAAAAAATACCCCCGATGCCCATCTTTATCCAGCGCTTATGCAAAGAAATTTTTTGGCTTCCCCCGCTAATAAGTAGCTTGTATTTTTTTGTTTTTTCCATAAAATAAGTTTAGCTAGTGTTTGTTTTTATATAGTTTTCTCTTTCTCCATTTTATTATTAAAAAACACAATTATTGACCGCAATATAATATTTTATTTCCACTTTACATATACACACCTGCATTATAGCATTAAATCACTAGTTAAACTTATAAAAAAACAGCCATGAGCCCACGCTCTCTCCCAACCACATGCTCCATAGGCAAGTGATCAAGCGCAAGCATGCTAGCCAAGAGGCCCCATGAAAAAATCCTTAACGTCACGCAAAAAAGATGCTAAGGGATAGAAAAAATCATACGTGCTTTGCCCCAACACTTTCCAACTTTTATTGACCTATATCATATGCGCAACCTTGACAAACACCTATAAGTTATTTGGGCTTATAAAAATTTGCATAGCGCATAAAAAAATCCTATTCACTGATCACTTAGTGTCATCT
>JBCCHA010000071.1:0-4301 GCA_039028995.1 Bacteroidota bacterium
ATTACGGCTGCGATTGTGATCGTGGTTGTAATTATCTTGTTGTGGCCCCGCAAAGATATTAGTCTTCTGAAAAAATTGCGTGCTAGTGATAGGTTAACACCACCCCCAATATCCCTTACCAAGAAGCTCAACAACCACGATCACAATCGCAGCCGTAATAATGAAAAACGTGTAATCAGGCCCCACCCTTGCTATAATGTGGTTGTTAATGATCTGTGGTGGGGTCGCAACACCATTGTTTTGTGCTTTAGCCTTCTTTTCACTCTTGCCTTTAATCTCTTCTCTCCCACCTTTAACTTCTCCACTCTGTCTGACAGAGGTTACCTGTGGTGTGTCTTCCTCTATAATTACGCTATTCCCGCCAACAGGAGTGTTAAGGAACTTCTTAACTGCACTATACGGCTTGCTAAAAAGGTCAGATAACGATGCAAAACCATCTTTTACACCTGTATAAAAACAGGCTGCTACATAGATCATTGTAACTAGGATTACTAGCTTAATACTTGTGTAGATGCTACTTATTATTTTTTTCATGCTGATTATTTTAAGGTTAAGGGTGTTGCAGTAAAATTGAAGCTGTTTTAACTAAGCTTAAAAAGAAGGATTATCCTTACGCTTTCTAAACCAGATCAAAAGGGTAAGGATCAAGAGCAGTAATATTATTATCCCTCCAACGATCAACAAACTACTATCGGTCACATTAGTCTGCGTACTACTATCGGCTACATTAGTCCGTTCTCCTGCTTGTTTTTTGAGTTGCACCCCTAACTTTGCTTTAAAAAGACGTTCCGCATCTTTGGAGGTAATTGTGGTGCCTCCGTTTAGCTTAGTATTTTCAGCTAATTGGAGGCAGACCAATTCGATGTCTCGGCCAGTCAACCCGTAAAGCTTTAAGTCTGCTTCTTGATAGTTTAGCCTATGCTTCTCGCAATACTTATGCATGTAAGTAGTGTAAATTTCTTTACACTTAGCTTCTGTGGGGGCAATCACATCAATCTCTTCCCCGCAGCGTGATCTAATAGCAGGTGATAACTCTTGTGGTAAGTTTGTAGCAAAAATAAACTTGATATTGGAATTATAGGCTTTGTCTATATCCTCCAAAAACGATGAGGTCAATTTTCTAGGTACTCCTGTCGTTTTAGCTCTTTTAGGGAATACTACATCGATTTCATCAATGAAAAAGAGTACAGGACGTTTATTTTTCTGGGCCAACTTTAATGTATTTTTAAAATCTTTGAGTGCCTCTGCTTCAGCAAGTTGTGACCAAGCTGATCCTCCCACGTGGATATAATCAAAGTCTGCTGCTGCAGCGTAAGCTTCAGCTAGTGCGGTTTTACCTGTACCTGGGGGGCCTTTTAAAAGTACGGTGGTGAACTTAAAACAACCCTTTTGCTCACAATTGGCAATAATTCGTTGGGAGTCATTTACTATTGAGGGCTCTAGCCACTCCATCATGTTATCACTATAATGGAGCTCTTTTATGGCGCTCTCAACCTTCTTAGAGCGCCATAACCGCCAAGATAACCGCATTTTTTTTACAATTTGGGGCTTCTTTACAAAGATCATCGACATTATGTAGGGCAATCCATATTTAGAGGTAAAATAGATAAGGGTACAGCCTGTAAAGAAGTAAAAAGTATAGAGTCCCATTGTGCCAAAGGTCTCCTTTAGAGTATCTTGGTGGTCTTTTAAATTTTCTAGGCCCTTCAGACAGGCGTTACCGAAACTCTGCCACTTACTTATAAAGTTAGCTGTCCGTGCATCCGATAACTCTCTCTCTCGCTGAATCTGATGGAGGTTATTAACTCGTGCTGTTAAACGCTCCCGATACTCTTTGACAGCATTGTAACCACCAGCACGTGCAACCATCCTAGCAATGTCTGTGGCATTCCATTTAAATTCGTTAAGCTGCTGAATTGTATAGCCTACGTGGGCTTCATTCCAAAATTTTTCGTAAGCTGCTCGCTGCCCCGCTTCTTGCAATAGGTTTATTTGCATAAAGGGGCTATAGTGAGTATAGCGCACCAATGTGTTAATATCACCTAGGCCGTAATCAGGGTTTAACCCTGCTTGTTTGCATATCTCTCGTACTCGTATCGTATTAGCTCCTAGCTGCTTGGTACTTGCGATGATTGTTTTTTCGTCTACTGGCGTGTATTTTTTTGTATGTCGGGTAGTTGGGTTGTGGTTATTGTGCTCCTCTTTTCTGGCCGCCGCGGTGATAATTCGTATATTTACTACTAGCAACAGGGCAAATATGGGCCATTTTGCTCTTGTGAAAATGTTCATGGTTGTCAATTTTGAATAATTTTTTTAGGGCGACCTCTTTTTTCGTTGGATATTTTTTGCCTACTTCTGTAGGCAGCTAACTTCTTTTTCTGGGCCTCCTTATAATCTTGATAAAACTCAAAGTCCTTGAGCTCGCAAATGGGTGCACGGCCTTCAAAATAGTTAGTAGCACTTTTAAATATCATCTCTCCTTTCTCCGCTAGCGTTTCGGCACCTACTTCTCCTAATATGCGTTTACTAGCGTCCTTATTGCGCAGTCGGAAGCACACAATACCTGCCAGTTGTTGCAAGATTGTGGGGTCGATATCGACCCCATTGGGATTTTGTGTACCCAAAACTAAATGGACTCCTGCTGATCGTCCCATTCTGGCCAATTTCTTCAAGCCATCCTGCATTTTACGCTCTAAGTCTTGGAACTCATCGATCAGCAAAATAACATAAGGTAGCTTGTCATCTTTGACCGTTGCATTATAATCTGCGATATCTTTGAATCCAAGCTCACGCATTAAGGCATTTCTGCCATTCATTTTTTCCACTAGGTCGTTAATTTTTCTGGCGTAATCATTTTCCTCGAAAACTACACTTATAACAGGGTTTTTGCTGTAAATGAAACGTGAGAAACCTGTTTGTTTTGGGTCGATAGCGTGTATTTCCACCTCATTCTTAGACTTTCCCAGCCAAAAAATAAAGTTCTGAAAACACATCGATTTGCCAAAGCCCGTGAGTCCTGCGATAAGCACGTGGGGTAATTTGGCCAGGTCAGTAAAATGGAGATGTTCATCATAGTCTTTACCAACACATATAGGTAGCTCCATGTTTTCACCAGACGATATTGTCATGTCTTCTTTAAAAACATCAATAGCGCAATAAGGTGTTATGGTACGCAATGTTGGTGGTGCATTTCTATTCAATCTGTCAAACATCAGTCGAATAAAGTAGACGATTTTAGGCATATCTGTGCAAGATATACGGTACTTTAGCACTTCTAAGGGTGCAAATTGCGTTCTTACTGGACGTATAGACAATAGCCAGTACAACATGCTTATAGCATTTAGTGTTGCAAAAATTAATATAATCATTCGGGTTCACTACTTGGATGGTCTGTTTGTCGCTTTTTTTCGCGCACGTCAAAATACGGCTCTTTTAGGTAAATGTAGTAGACTATACCCCTTGGCTTACGCTCCATTTCGACCTCAATAATGTGTTGGAGGTAGTTAGCTACTTCGTCTTGTGAGTACGGCATTTTTCGCTCAAAGCGCCGTAAAATGTTGCAAATATCTCGTTTTGTATAACCACCATCAACATGCTTGTCCTTATCTACGACTTCAAAATATTTAAAGATAAGTAGCCCTAGTCGATCCTGGATACGGCGATATGAGATGTCATGCCATAAGCGCTTGCTCCAAATTAGCATAGGCAGATTAGTGAGTGACATAGCGATTGGGAAGAAAAAACAAGCTTTGAATATATAGGGACGACCCACGTAAAAGGAATGGAGAGTATCTGGTGTAATTAGGCAAAGAAGAATAAGTACAATAATGTTGATTGGTAAAAAGGAGAGATACACCTTACGTACATTAATGTGTGCAAAGTTAGCCAACGATTGTAGGTAGTTGATCTTTCGGCGTGTCTTGAGTTGCTCCACAAGGAGATCTGTGTAATGTGGTTCCAATGTTTGCCACACCTTGAGATCATCGGCGTACTGCTTTTCTAGAAGTGCCAGAAAATTACGGGATTGCAGGTAGTTTTTTGATAAGTTACGGCCCTTCGTAACCTTACTCTGTTCGTCAATTTGTTCCTTTTTTTCAGTGTTCCTCATCAAAATGTCAAATTTAGGTGTAAGCTTAATACACCTAAATATATAAAATTTATCTGAACTTGCCAAATTTTTGTGCTGAAAAATACACGCTGCATTGTGTATTTTGCTATACACAATAGTATTAAAATACTAATTTTGAACACGTTTTGAATTTTAAAAATCAACTTGTGCTCAAAATTATCGATTGGTGCGC
>JBCCHA010000072.1:0-4156 GCA_039028995.1 Bacteroidota bacterium
AAAAAAAGACAAAAAAAAATAAGCATGAGCATAAATAACCAACGTCTAATAAGTTCTTTTACAGAATTTGGAATAGCTAAAAACATAGATAAACCCACCATTATTCGCATGCTCAATGAAGTGTTCGAAAATCTCATCATCAAAAAATACGGTAGTGCAGAAAACTTTGACATTATCATTAATCCCAGCAAAGGAGACCTCCAAATATCCCACTATCAAGAAATAGTAGAAAATGACTCTGAAAGGCTTAATGAAGCCAATACAATAAGCCTTACCGAAGCACAAAAAATTGTACCCGACTTTGAAGTAGGCGAGCAAGTAGCAGAAAATTTAAACTTAGAAGAAGTATTCACTCGTAGAGCCATCAAACAAGCCTTCCAATTGCTTGTACAGAAAATACAAGACATAGATAAGGTCAAAATTTATGAAAAATATAAAAAACTAGAAGGCGAGCTCATCAATATAGAACCCTATTATATAGCTAAAGACCATGCACTTTTTTACGATGAACAAAGAAATGAGTGCATCATGCCTCAACAAGGAATCATACCAGGCGAAAATATCAAAAAGCCCAATCTCCGTGCAGTAATAGATAAAGTAGAAATAGTAAAAGCTAAAGTCAATATTCTACTCTCAAGAACATCTATAGCATTTATAGAAAAAATCCTTGAAAGTGAAATACCAGAAATAAGAGACAAACTCGTCATGATTGAAAAAATAGTACGCTACCCAGGCATAAGAACTAAAGTAGCTGTGATAAGTTATGATGATCGCGTAGATGCTGCAGGAGCTTGTATAGGCGTAAAAGGCACACGCATTAAAAATATTATCTCTGAAATCAATCATGAGCAAATAGACATCATTAACTATACAACCAATCTAAAACTATATCTCACCAGAGCTTTAGGCATTAAACCCCATGAAATTCATGGATTTGAAACCACACAAAACGGTACAGTTTTTATAGACATAGACCCAGAGCAAGTATCCCTAGCTATAGGTCGTAAAGGGCAAAATATAAACCTAGCAGGCCAACTTATAGATAAAGAAATTAAAATTAATGACATCCCCATAGAAAAATTTAACCATAAGCTACCTAAATCCACACTAGAAGCCTTAAAAATCAGTAAACTTGATACCGCTAAAACCATACTTGCTTTGCCAACAGAAACACTTGTAGAAAGAACCCAACTCAACTTGTCAACTATCGAAGTACTTCAAGAATTGCTCAACCAAAGCATGCAAGAACTGTTAAAAAACATTCAAGCAAAAAAAACTAAAATCTTATTTTAAAAAATATACATGCGACTAAGTCAAGTAGCTAAAAAGTTAAATATTGGAACAAAAAGTATCATTGAATACCTTAAAACCCAAAGTATTGAAATACATCACAATCCAAATATTAAACTAAATAAAGCACATTTAGAACTTCTAGAAAAAGAATTTAACGGCTTTTTAACCCAAGTACCCCCACCTAAAAAGATTATTGCCCCGGTAATTGTACAAGAAGAAACAATACCCCTTCCTAAATCAAAACAACCCGAACCCAACTCTACCCAAACTTCACTACAAGAAAATAAACCACTACAAGGACTCTCTATTGTCAGCAAACTCGATCTATCCAAGCACCTGATAAAAAAGAAAAAAACATACAAACAACCAAACTTTCAAACCCAAAAAAAGCCCACACCACATACTCAGCAACACCCCATTTTTATTAAAAAGAAATCAAGGCCTCAAGAAATCAACAAAAAAAAGATAGATCCACTACAAAAAGCCAAATACAAAAAAGAAAAAAAAGAACGACTCATAAAAGCCAAAGAAAAAGCACAAAGTGAAGCTATTAAAGAACAAAAAATACTTAGAGTTACATCACACATCACCGCTCATGAGCTTTCTTCACTCATGGACATCCCCATCAATCAACTACTATCCACCTGTATGGAACTAGGCATTATAGCCTCCATGAACCAACGATTAGATCCTGAAACCATTGTAGTAGTAGCTGATGAACTAGGATTTCAAGTAGAGTTTGTCACCAATCAAATCACATCCCAAGAAGAAAAAGACGCCCCAGAAAACCTACTACCTCGCTCCCCCATAGTCACAGTCATGGGGCATGTAGACCACGGCAAAACCTCACTACTTGACCATATTAGAAAAGCACAAGTAGCACAAAGCGAAGCAGGTAGCATCACCCAACACATCGGTGCCTATGAAATACACACAAAAGACCAAAAACGCGTAGTATTTTTAGACACCCCCGGCCACGAAGCCTTTACAGCCATGCGTGCACGCGGTGTAGAGCTCACAGACATAGCCATCATCATCATAGCAGCAGATGATGGCGTAATGCCACAAACTAAAGAAGCCATAAGCCATGCACAACTAGCCGGCACACCCATTGTCATCGCAATTAATAAAATCGATAAACAAGGGGCCAACCCTCAAAAAATTAAAGACCAACTAGCCCAAATTAACGTAATTGTCGAAGAGTGGGGAGGCAAATACCAATGTCAAGAAATTTCTGCCAAAAAAGGCCTAGGCATAGAAGATCTATTAGAAAAAATTCTAATAGAAGCAGATATGCTCTCATTAAAAGCCAACCCAAATAAAAAAGCAAACGGCTTAGTCATAGAGTCATCCCTAGACCAAGGGCGTGGCTACCTCACTACTGTTATGGTAAAAGGCGGTACACTTCAACAGGGCGATACCATACTCGCCGGCTCCTATTATGGCAAAGTAAAAGCCATGTTCAGTACACAAGGCACAGCTATCAAAAAAGCCCTACCCGCTACACCCATACAAATATTAGGATTAAATGGCGCCCCAAATGCAGGGCAAAACTTCCTCATAGTACACAACAAACGCATAGCAAAAGAAGAAGCAGCCAAAAACAAAAAAATTATTCTTCAACAAAAATTTAAAGTGCAACTCACCAGCAACTTAGCACAAATGCGTAAAAAGCTTGACACAGGTACTATTCCAGAAATTAATATCCTTATCAAAGGAGATGTAGACGGCTCTATCGAAGCACTAGCAGACGCCCTACTCAAGCTCTCCACAGATCACCAAGTACAAATAAAAATTATTTACAAAGCAGTAGGCCAAATATCAGAGTCAGACATCATACTCGCCTCAGCTTCCCAAGCCATCATCATAGGCTTTCAAACTAAGCTTACCCCTAAAGCACGCGTCATGAGCGTACAAGAAAAAGTCGAAGTAATACTTAAAGACATCATTTACGATGCCGTTGAACATATCAAAGCCACCATTGAAGCACTCCTTAAACCAGAAGAGAAAAAAGAAATCATTATATCTAAAGCCGAAGTAATAGAAACATTTTCCATTCCAGATATAGGCACCATAGCAGGATGTAAAGTCTTAAAAGGCAATATCAAAAAAGAAGACAAAGTAACCTACAAAAGAAAAAACAAAGTCCTTTACAACGGTTTTATCAAAGAGCTTCAACAAAAAGGCAAAACCGTACAACAAGCCAAAACCCGATCAGAATTTGCCATAAGTTTTGAAAACTTTCACGATATCTCAGTAGGAGACACCATAGAAGTCTCTCAAGACTAACAATCAATCTATTTTAAGCAGCTATTAAACATATTTTTATCGCCTTCTTAATATACATTAGTGATATTTTTTTCTATAAACCTTGCCAACTTCTTTTGTATATACATATTATTACTACCCACTAAAACCTTAGCTACTAAAGCCAACAATTCATTATACTTTTCCAGAAGAGAAATATACTCATCTTTCACTGAGGCAAACTCATAATAATTGATCTTAACATCTTGCTTTTCTAATATGTTCGGAAAAATTATAGAAAAATCAAATCCTATGATATAGCCTACATTTATGATAAAATCATAAGACATATTTTGATTGTCAAATTGATTATAAAGTGTAGTTCTACTTACACATAAACGTTTAGCTAAGGTCGCTAACGAGTAGCCACTTTGTTTGATAATGCTTCTTACTATTTGTCCTCTATGATTTTTCATAATCTCTAATCTTAACATACAAATATGGTTATTTTTGATCAAAAAATCAACGATTTTGTATTTTTATGTATATTTATACTTCTTTATTTGCTTTTTTCATTACCTTATTTTTTCCAGTCATTACCCATTCTAGACAAAAT